>JAHFAP010000060.1 GCA_023250495.1 Deltaproteobacteria bacterium
ATCAGCTAAAACAAAATCCAAGGTACAGTAACTTCGGGGCGATCGGCCTTAATGGAGACGTAATCTGCAGCGCCCTGCCCTTTCAAGCCCCCCTGAATCTTGCCGATCGAGAGTATTTTAAGGCTACTGTCGCCAGCCGGGACTTCTCCTTGGGGGAGTTCCAGATTGGCCGGGTGACTGGCAAGGCCGGTGTCAATTTCGGATACCCACTCCTCGACGATAAAGGAACATTCAGGGCTGTCCTTTTTGCCGCACTGGACCTAGCGTGGGTCAACAGCTTTATGACCGATCCAGGTCTGCCGAAGGGTTCAGTCCTTAATCTAATCGACAGGAAGGGAATCATCTTGGCTCGACATCCCGAGCCGGAGAAATGGGTCGGGAAGTCAATGACGGACATACCCCTTGTCAAGACCATTTTGTCTGCGAAGGACGAAGGGATCGCAGAGGTGACCGGATTTGATGGTATTCGCCGACTCTACGGTTTCGTCCCGATACGAGTATCCGGGCAAGCCGGGGCCTACCTTGGTGTCGGAATCCCCACGGAACTCGCCTATGCCGACGCGAACCGGGCGCTCAGACGCAATCTCGTCTTGCTGGCGCTTGTGAGCTTGTTGGCTCTTTCTGCCGCCTGGTTTGGGGGTGACCTGTTCATCCTCCGTCCAGTGAATGGCTTATTGAACGCGGCGAAGAGGCTGGGGACTGGCGACCTGGGCGCCCGTACCGGACTACTCTACGGGCGCGGTGAACTCGATCAACTGGCTCGTACCTTTGACGCTATGGCCGAGTCCCTTGAACGGATCACTCGCCGGAACGAACTGATTTTGACCTCGGCGGGTGAAGGGATTTACGGCTTGGATCATGAAGGAAAGGCCACCTTTATTAATCCGGCTGGAGCAAAGATACTCGGCTATGAAGCCAACGAGCTCATCGGCAAAGCTATGCACGCCATTCTCCACCACTCGAAACCTGACGGAACTCTCTATCCCCACGAAGAGTGCCCGGTCCATATGGCATTTAAAGACGGTACCATCCATCAGGTTGCAGACGAAGTGTTTTGGAGAAAGGACGGTACAAGCTTTCCAGTCGAGTATGTGAGCGCTCCAATTACAGAGCAGGGCCAGACAGTAGGCGCGGTGGTTACTTTCAAAGATATCACCGAGCGCAAGCGGGCCGAAGCAGAAATCCAACGCAATCTCCAGCGCATTCGGGCGCTGCATGAAATAGACAAAGCGATTATCTCAACAATAGATCTCCAGAGCGTCCTGAATATCCTTTTGGAAAAAATTGACCTCGTTTTACCCTACGCGGCCACCACGGTGAGGCTGTTTAACCCATACAATGGTCTTTTAGAACCGGTGGCTTGCCGAAATCTCGACGCACAGGAATGGAAGATCCAGGAATGGAAAGGAGGCCGGGGACTCGCCAATATTGTTTTTGAAACGAAAGCGCCGGCTATGATTCGCAATGCTCAAGTTGACCCACGTGTGCGGGACGCCGAGTTTTATCGCAACCACAAGCTAGTCTCCTACCTAGGAGTTCCGCTGATCGCCAAAGACAAGACCTTGGGGGTCTTGGGCTTTTACACGAAAGAGGAGCACGAATTCAGCAAAGAGGAGATCGAGTTTCTCACTACGCTGGCGGGCCAGGCGGCCATAGCGATTCACAACGCCCAGCTCTATGAAGAGATGGTTAGGGCAAACAAGGTCAAAGATGAATTTCTGAGCGTCATGTCGCACGAGCTTAGGACTCCTCTTAGCGTGATCATGGGTTATGCCGGGATGATCAAGGAAGGAATGCTGGGGGAGATTAATCCCAAGCAGGAAGACGCGCTCCGGAAAGTGCTCGGCCGGGCCGGCGACCAGCTCGACATGATCAACGAAATCATGCAGACCACACAACTCGAGGCCCGCGCGATCAGGGCGCAATACGACTTCCTCGACCTGCGTCATCTCCTCGACCAGCTAGGAGCAGATTATGAGGTCCGGGCAGATAAAAAAGATGTCAGGCTGATTTGGGACTACCCTGCCGCCCCTATTCTGATGACCACTGACAGCGCGAAGCTCAAACAGATTCTGCAGAACCTGATCAATAACGCCCTCAAGTTCACCGACGAAGGAACTGTCACGGTGTCCGTCCGGGTCGTGGAAGGAACCAGCAAACAGCTATCAGCTGTCAGCGATCAGCCAACTCAAAATTCAAAACCAAAAACTCAAAACTCTGACCTCGCGCCCTCCGTCTCACGCCTCACGCCTCAAGCCTCACCGAGGTGGGTGGAGTTCAGGGTAACGGATACGGGAACCGGGATACCCAAGGAGAAGCATGGAGCTATTTTTGACAAGTTCCACCAGGTCGATAGCACGGAGACCAGGCTCTACGGCGGCGTCGGGCTGGGACTTTACATTGTCAAACACTTCACCAATTTGCTCGGTGGAAAAATAGGGCTCGAGAGCGAACCGGGCAAGGGCTCGACCTTCACCGTCACAATCCCCTTCACCTCCTAGGCTGCGCTGATACCTGCGCGGCGGCTTCTTCGCCACCTGCTCGCGCCAGCGGACCAGACGAGGACACAGCTCACAGCGAGTGATGGTTTTGTTGAGTCGCAGAAGACGGTCCGTGCAGCGTTTTTGCTAACACAATAGTGAGAAAAAGAGAAGATGAGAGTCGCTGTCTCGGATGAATTGCCTTTAGGCGTCTCTCAGCGTAAAGTCTAATCAAATTTCTCTTAAGCGGCTGAGAAGTTTATCCGACCTGGGCGGCGATTTAGCCTGGTGAATAATCTCCAGCCCGCAGAGAACATTTTTGAAATGACATCTCGAACCCATACTCGTCTCGTTCTTTTATTGCAGCGTCTCTCACTGGCGGCAGGTGCAAGTGTCGCCCTTCTCGGCGGTCTCGTTCTTCTTAGTCGGACACTTGGCATCACGATGCCAACGAGTCTTTTTCCCGGCCTGGTTGCAATGAAGGCTGATACGGCGCTGGCCTTTCTGCTATCCGGCATCTCCTTATGGTTCCTAGTAAAGCGACGACGACGCATCGGTCGGTTCTGCGCGGCCATCGTTATCTTGATGAGCTTGCCGACCCTCGCGGACTCTCTATTCGGGTGGGACTTGAGTGGCGGCCAATCGCAACCCGACCGACCGGCTCTTGCCAGAGCCGTCATGTTCTTGTTATTGGGCCTCGAACTCTCGATGTTGGGGGTTGTCCGCGCCGGCTGGTTTATCCAGTTGGTCGCATTGGCGACCGGCGTCCTTCCGCTGCTCGCGTTAGTTGGTTATCTCTCTCGCATCCCGGCGCTCGATGCCATCCGCCTATATGTTTTAGCGGAGCCCGCTACGGCGCTCGGCTTCATCATTCTTTCTTTCGGCATTCTATGGGCCCGCCCGAGCAGAGGCCCGCTCGCAGCGGTCGCAAGGAACACCTATTCTCCAGCTCAAGCTGCTTCCGTACGGAGACAGGAGGAAAGAGAGGTCCAACACAATCTGGAGCAGACTCGGACTCTGCGCGAGATCGACGTGGCCGTCGCCTCCACGCAAGAGGTAAGCGCTATCGATCTCTCCAGTAAAGGGGAGTCAACAAACATCTATCCGAAGAAATCACTGAAGCTGCTCTCCGAACTTTATGCGGCTCTGGCTCCTCTCAACCCATCGGAAACTATCCAGGAAGTCATCGATGGAATCATTGAGAGGCTCATGGAAGCGACCGGCGCCGATGCCGCCCTGATCCGGATCTGGAAGAAGGAGACGGGCGCCAATCTCCTCGCCGGTCACCGGGGTTTCCCTGATGAAAATGTCAGAGGGGTGGAAACCGTGCTCCTTCGAGGGGCGGTAGACTGGGTTGTCAAACACGGCGAGCCCATCATCGCTCCCGATATCGCTTCTGAACCACGCTTCGAGGTAAAAGTTCAGTTGACCTTGGGCTTTCGTTCCTGCGCCACGCTGCCGCTGAAGATTCATAATAACGTGCGGGGCATTCTCCATCTCTCCAGTCGGAAGCTGGGCTACTTCGATGAGGAGCAAAAAGATCTCCTGGTAGCCATCGCCCAACAAATGAGCATCGCGATGGAGAACCGGGAGCTTTTTGACAATCTCAAAGCTTCCAGGAATGAACTCGAGAGCGCGAGCAAGATCAAGGACGAGTTCTTAAGCGTCATGTCGCACGAGCTGAGAACTCCCCTAAGCGTGGTCATGGGTTATGCCGGGATGATCAAGGAAAAGCTGCTGGGCGAAATCAACCCGAAGCAGGAAGAGGCCCTTCAGAAATTGCTTGTCCGCGGAAACGACCAGCTTTACATGATCAATGCCATTATGCAGGCCACTCAAATCGAGAGCGGCGAAATTGTGGTTCAGCGCCAGTTGGTAAATCTGTCCGAACTGCTTACCCATCTCAAAGCGGACTGCGAGTCAACTCATGATAAGAAGCAAGTGGCGCTGATCTGGGACTACCCCACGGAGCCGGTGCCAGTCGTGACCGACAGCGGGAAGCTGAGGCAGATTCTGCTCAACCTGATAATCAACGCCGTCAAGTTCACGGAGCGGGGGAGCGTGACGGTCTCCATGCGGCTGACGGAGAAGCGAGGGAAAACCTGGGTGGAGTTGAAGGTGGCGGACACGGGGGTAGGCATCGCCAATGACCAGATACCCCGCATCTTCGACCGGTTCTTCCAGGTGGACAGCTCCGAGACCCGGCTCTACGGCGGCGTTGGACTCGGCTTGTACATCGTGAAGCAGTTCACCGAGCTGCTCGGAGGAAGAGTTGAGGTGGAAAGCGAGCCCGGCAAAGGCTCGACCTTCACCGTCACCATTCTCTACGCCACCTAGGCTCACAAATTTTGAATTTTGAGTTGATCCAATTCAAAACCCAAAATTGAGAATTAGAAATTGTGTTGAACTAAGCCCGCGCTGGACACAGGCGCCTAAAATCGCTAAAAGGAAAGCGGGAAAGGAGACGTAAAGATGGCTGCGCAAGAATACCGCATTGAGAGAGACTCGATGGGTGAGGTGAAGGTGCCGAAGAGCGCGTATTACGGCGCTCAGACGCAGCGGGCGGTGGAAAATTTTCCTATCAGCGGCATCGGCTTTCCGCCGAGATTCATCCGCGCGCTGGCGATTATCAAGCATGCGGCCGCCTCGGCCAACCGAGAGCTTGGGCTTTTGGATGCGAAGATCGCCGACGTGATCCGGCGCGCGGCCCAGGAGGTGATGGACGGAAAGCACGATAAGGAATTCGTGGTTGATATTTTCCAGACCGGCTCGGGCACCTCGACCAACATGAACGCCAACGAGGTGATCGCCAACCGGGCCCTGGAGCTCCTGGGCAAGCAGAAAGGCGGGAAAGAGGTCCATCCCAACGACCACGTCAACATGAGCCAGTCGAGCAACGACGTGATCCCCACAGCCATTCACATTTCAGCCCTGGAGGCGATTCAGAAGGAGCTGCTGCCCGCCCTCGCCGAGCTTCACCGCGCGCTAAAAAAGAAGGCCGAGGACTATGACCGGATCGTCAAGATCGGCCGCACCCATCTGGCGGACGCGACGCCGATCCGCTTGGGTCAGGAGTTCGGCGGTTATGCGCGGCAGATCGAGCTGAGCATCCAACGGATCAAGAAATCGTGCGCCGGGCTGGAAGAGCTGGCGCTCGGCGGGACCGCGGTGGGAACGGGCATCAACACGCACCCGCAGTTCCCGTCCAAGACGATCAAGAAAATCTCTGAGATGACCGGCTTCAACTTCCGCGAGGCTGAGAACCACTTCGAGGCCCAGGCGGCCAAAGACGCGGTGGTCGAGGTGAGCGGGAGTCTCAAGACGCTGGCTGTGAGCCTCACCAAGATCGCGAACGACCTGCGCTGGCTGAGCTCGGGGCCGAGATGCGGGATCGGCGAGATCGGCCTGCCGGACACGCAGCCCGGCTCTTCGATCATGCCGGGGAAAGTGAATCCGGTCATGTGCGAATCCGTGCTTCAGGTGGCGGCCCACGTGATCGGCTGCGACGCGACCATCACGATCTGCGGCCAGGCGGGGAACTTCGAGCTCAACGTGATGATGCCGATCATGACGCTGCGCCTGCTCGAGGCGATCACCTTCAGCGCCAACGTGGTCAAGGCCTTCACGGAGAAGTGCGTGGTCGGGATCGAGGCCAACAAAGAGCGCTGCGAAGAGATGATCGAGAAGAGCCTGGCGATGGTGACTGCTCTGGCGCCGGTCATCGGCTACGACGCCGCAGCCAAGATCGCCAAGGAGTCGTTTACAACCGGCAAGACGGTGAGAGAGGTCGCCCGGGCGCACAAGGTGTTGCCCGATGACAAGCTCAAAAAGATCCTCGATCCCTGGCGCATGACCGAGCCGGGAATCCCGGAGAAGGAATAAAAAAGCTGTCAGCAATCAGCTTTCAGCTCCTGAATCGCGTCTAATTTTCATGTTTCCATGAGGAAAAAAACAGTAAAAAGTATTGCAGATGATGTTTCTTTAAAGCTCAGAGATCCTTCGTTTCACTCAGGATGACACAAGAGAATGTCACTCTGAGCGATAGCGAAGAGTCTCTGGAAATTTGCAAAATCACTGAAAAAGGCTCAGGCCACCGAAACGTGCTAGGGACACGATTCAGGAGCTATCAGCTCCCATCCCCCTCTTTCTTCTTGGCTGAGCGCTGGCGGCTAACTGCTGATCGCTGGCTCCTGACTGCTGATGGCTTCTTAGCTTTTTGCTCCTTACCTTGACGCTCTAGGGAACAGTTTGTTATAAGAGCAGCACGCATGCGAAGGCGGATGTTGAATGCAGGCATTTGATGTCTTGGTGATCGGCGGCGGCGCTTCAGGTTTAAGAGCGGCAATCGCCGTGAAGGGCGCGGGCGCTTCCGTCGCGCTGATTACCAAGGTCCATCCATTGAGAACCAACTCGGGGCTCGCCCAGGGCGGGCTGAACGCGCCGCTGGGTAAAGATGACTCCGCGGAAAAATTTGCCGAGGACACGCTCGCCGCTGGAGACGATCTTTGCGAACGAGATATCGTCCGCGCTTTCGCCCAGGAAGCGTCCCGGGATGTCATCTGGCTCGAGCACGTCGGCGTCCCCTTCAACCGCAGCGCGGAGGGTCGAATCGATCTCAGACAGTTTGGGTCGAACAGCCGGAGCCGGACCTGCTACACCGACGACCGCACCGGACACATAGTCCTCCAGGTTCTCCACGAGCAATTTGAGCGCCTGCAAATTCCTTCCTTCGAAGAGTGGTTTGTAACATCATTGGCTGTCGACGGAAGCGCCTGCGTCGGGGCTGTCGCGCTCGGCCTGCGCTCGGGAAAGCTCGAGCCCTTCACCGCGCGCGCGGTGATCCTCGCCACAGGCGGCTTCTCTCGAATGTATCTTCCTTCGACCGTTTCTCTCGGCACCACAGGAGACGGGCAGAATCTCGCGTTTACGGCCGGAGCGCGATTGATGGACATGGAGATGATCCAGTTCCACCCGACGGTCTTTCCCAAAGGGCAGGGACTGCTGATCAGCGAAGCGACCCTGAGAGAAGGAGCCGAGATCATCAACGAAAAGGGAGAGCCGGTCCTGGAATCAAAAGCATTGACAAGGGAAAAAATCTGCCTCGCCATGCGCCAGGCAACGCAGAATGGGAGCGGCGCGCTCTCGCTGGATCTCAGGCGCATCGGGAAAGAGAAACTGGCTTCGCGCTTCCCGCAGACACTTGAGCTGGCCAAGACAGTCGCCGGCATCGACGTGACAAAAGAGCCTATACCCATCCGGCCGGTGGCCCATCGTCCCATGGGAGGGATCGAGACCGACGCCGACGGCGCGACCTCGGTGCCGGGGATGTTCGCCGTCGGAGAATGCGCCTGCAGCGGGCTCAATGGCGCCGGACGGCTGGCGGGAAATACTCTGACTGAGGCGCTGGTCTTCGGAAGAAAAGTCGGAGAGACCGCTACCAGGCACGCAAAAGGCGCGCCCGTGAAAGGATTCCCAGGCAGCAAGCTCTCCGACGAGGAGAAGCGGCTTGCGGCGCTCACTTCCGGAAACTTCTCGGGCGACTCTGCGGGAAAGATCCACTCTGAACTGGGACAATTGATGAATGACAAGGTGGGGCTAGTGCGCGACGGCGCGGGCTTGCGCGAGGCGCTGGAGCGGATCCAGAGCCTGAAGGAGCGTCACAGAAAAATAAAACTCAGCAACTCATCGAGAATCTATAACTACGCGCTCACCAGCGCCCTCGAGTTGGGCTCGATGTTGAATTTGGCGGAAGCCGTGGCCCTCGCCGCCCAAGCGCGTAGCGAGAGCCGCGGCGCGCACCGTCGGGCGGATTTTCCCGAGCGCGACGACCAAAACTGGCGCTGCCATACGGTGGTGAGCCTCGCGCAGGGCTCTCCGCAAGTGGAGAAGAAGCCGGTCGCGGGCGGCGCGTAGCATCGTGAGGAGGAATTAATGCAAATCACCTTCAAAGTTTACCGCAAGGATCCGGAGAAGGACGGAAAGCCGGGCCGATCCAATTACAGCGTGGAGCTTGACGAAGAGGCCACTGTCCTCGACGGCCTGCTCAAGATCCGCGACGAGATGGACGACACGCTCGCCTTCCGCGCCTCCTGCGCGAGAGGCTACTGCGGCGAGTGCACCATGCGCGTGAACTACAAGGCCTGCTTTGCCTGCACGGCCAAGGTCTCCGCATTCACCAAAAAGAGTCCGGAGATCCTTCTCGATCCGTTGCGCAACATTCCGGTCATCAAAGATCTCGTTTTCGACTGGGACGCCTTCATGTGGAACAAGATCACGGCAGTAAAACCATGGCTGGAGCCTGATGAGTCCTCGACCAATGGCGAGAACCTGCTCCCGGATTCTACGATGGCAGATCTGAGGAAGGTCATGAGCTGCTATTACTGCGGTCTGTGCGATGAGGGCTGCACTGTCCTTCCCGTGGATTTCGATTTTCTTGGACCGGCTGCGCTGACCAAGGCCTATCGCTTCGTCTTCGATCCAAGGGACAAGGCAGGCAGAGAGCGGCTCAAAATTGCCGAGAAGCCCAAGGGGATATGGGACTGCGTGCATTGCTTTGAGGCGAGCGAGCACTGCCCCAGAGGAATCGCGCCTACAGAGCGGATCATATCCATAAGAGACAAAGCGTTCAAAGTCGGCATCACCAATGAGAAAGTTGCCCGGCATCACACTAGCTTTGCCGCATCGGTTAAGGAAAGCGGCTGGCTGGACGAGGGGAGGCTCGCGCTAGAATCTGAAGGGTTGACCAATATCAAAGGCCTGATGAAGCTTCTTCCCACCGCCGCGAGAGCCATGGCGCGCGGGAAGGCCCCGATCCCTTACCTCCATCCGAAAAGGCCGGGGGCTGAGCAGATCAAAAAGATCTTCGAGAAAGGAGAGCGAGAGAAAAAATGAAATACGCCTTCTACCCTGGTTGCGTTTCGCGCGGAGGCTGTCCGGAGCTTTATCCTTCGGCGGTGAAGGTCTCAGCCAAGCTCGGCATTGAGCTGGAAGAGATGAAAGACGTGGCCTGCACCGGCGCCGGTGTTCTCCCCCAGGATATCTCCGACCCGATCAACGCCCGCACTTTCGCCAAGGCGGAACAGCTCGGCCTTCCCATCATGACCATCTGCAGCACCTGCCAGGGAGTGATGGCGCAGGCTAACTACCGGCTAACGAGCGAGCCTGAATACCGCGCAAAGATCAACCGCGAGTACCTCGCGGATGAGGGCCTCGAATACAAAGGCACCACGGAGGTCAAGCACCTCCTTTGGATTCTCTTCGAAGACTACGGGCTCGACCGTTTAAAGTCTCAGATTCAGAGACCCCTGAAGGGGCTGAGGGTGTCGCCTTTTTACGGCTGCTTTTTACGCCGCCCGCCGGAGGCCATCACGCCCACGAAAGAGTTGTCGCGCAGAAAAAATTATCTTGACGAGCTGATCGAGATCTTGGGCGCCGAGTTAGCGGACATCAGCGGTAAGGGTAAATGCTGCGGCTTCCCCATCCTGTCGGCCAACGAGGAGAATTCTCTGGCGATGGCGGCAAAGCACACGGGCGAGGCCAAAGAGAAGGGGGCCGATTGCATGGTCACCCCGTGCCCGCTTTGTCACTTGAATCTGGACGGGAACCAACCCAGGGCGGAAGCACAAGAGGGAAAAGAAATCGGGCTTCCGATCCTCCACTTGCCCCAGTTTCTGGGTCTGGCCCTTGGCTTCGAACCGGGTGAGATGAGTCTCAAGCGCCACATCGTCTCAACACAGACAGTCGAATCCAAGGTGAGCATGCTGGCGTAGACTACGCCCTCACCCTTGCCCTCTCCCCGAGGGAGAGGGATGGGTGAGGGAGAGAAAGAACTGAGACGATGCAATTAGAGCAAAGACCCAATCCGATCTCGTTGGCGCAGCAGATCCTCAAATTCCGCAAGGAGAAGCACCCCTATGGTTACAACTATGCGGTAAGGGTCCGTCTGGGTCACGCGGAGATCCAGGATCTTACCGCTATAGCCGAGATCCTTTCCGCTGTAGAGGAGCTCGGGTATGAAATCGTCAAGAAAAGTGAGGAGTGAAGAGTGAGGAGTGAGCAGTTTTGTCGAGCTTCCTTCACGGCTCACTGCTCACTAACTTTGCCTTGACACCTGGGGATCGAGCGTATAACAAGGCACCCCATGTTCACGCATGATATTATTTTGATCGGCGGTGGAGGCGCCGGCCTGCGCGCCGCGATTGCGGCCGCCGAGCAATCCAGCAAGCTCTCGATCGCTGTCGTCTCGAAGGTTTATCCCATGCGCAGCCACACGGTGTCGGCCGAGGGCGGCACCGCCGCTGTCATGCGCGACACCGACAGCCTGGATCTGCACGCCAAAGACACCATCTTCGGCGCCGACTTCATGGCTGACCAGGACGCGGTCGAGGTCTTCATCAAAGAAGCTCCCGGAGAATTGATCCAGCTTGAGCACTGGGGCTGTCCTTGGAGCCGCGACGCTGACGGACGCGTCAGTGTTCGGGCCTTCGGAGGCATGAGCGTCGATCGCACCTGCTTTGCCGCCGACAAGACGGGCTTTCACATGCTTCACGCCCTGTTTCAGACCTCCCAGAAATACGACAACATCGCGCGCTACGACGAGTTTTACGTCACCTCTCTGCTGGCCGATGACGGCAAAGTTCGCGGCGTGGCCGCGATCAACATCTACAACGGCCGCTTAGAAGCGATCGCCGGCAAGGCCGTGATCCTGTGCACCGGAGGAGGCGGACGGATTTTTCCCTTCACCACCAACGCCGCCATCAAGACCGGCGACGGCATGGCGATGGCCTACCGGGCCGGAGTCCCACTCAAGGACATGGAATTCGTCCAGTATCATCCGACGGGCCTTCCGGGAACCGGCATCCTGATCACCGAGGGGTCGCGGGGCGAAGGAGGCTGGCTCAAGAACAAGGACGGCTATCGTTACCTGCAGGACTACGGTCTCGGGCCGCCGACGGATACGCCGGTTCATAGAAAAATGGAGCTCGGCCCGCGCGACATCCTCTCGCGCTGCCACATGCAGGAATACGCCAAGGGCCGGACCTTCGAGGGCCCCTACGGCCACTACGTCCACCTAGATCTGCGCCACCTGGGAGAAGAGGTCATCAACAAGAAGCTCCCCTTCGTGCGCGAGCTGGCGAGCAAGTATGTCGGTATCGATCCGGTCTACGAGCCTATCCCGGTGCGCCCGGTGGTTCACTACATGATGGGAGGGGTTCACACCGACATGAACGGCAGCGCCCCTCTCGAAGGGCTGTACGCGGCCGGAGAGACCGCCTGCGTCTCGATCAACGGCGCCAACCGCCTGGGTTCCAACTCGCTCACCGAGTGTCTGGTCTTCGGCGCGCGCGCCGGCCGCGCCGCCGTACAATATGCTGCGGCCCAAGGAGCCCCTTCTTCGCAGCGTCTCGAAGCGCTGGCGCGCGACGAGCAGCAGCGCCTGGACCGGCAGTTTCTCAGAAAAGAGGGAGGCAAGGAGAAAATCGCCGTGATTCGCGAGGAGATGCAGAAGGCGATGGAAGACGGGGCGGGAATCTACCGCAAAGAGGAGGATATGAAAAGAACCTGCCAGCTCCTGAGAGAACTGCGTGAGCGCTTCTCCAATATCGCCATCGAAGATCGCGGCGACGTATTCAACACGCAATTGACTGCGGCACTGGAACTCGACTTCATGCTCGACGTGGCGGAGGCAGTGGCCCATTCGGCTCTTAACCGGAAGGAATCGCGCGGGTCGCACACCCGCACCGACTTCCCCAAGCGGGACGACGAGAATTTTCTCAAACATACCCTCGCCCACCGCACGCCAGACGGGCCGAGGATCGACTACCTGCCTGTGACCATCACCCGCTGGCAACCTGAGGAGCGGAAATACTGAGTTACCCTCACCCTTGCCCTCTCCCTCAGGGAGAGGGAGGGGTGAGGGAATTGAAAAGGAAAACAAAATGGCCGAGCCCACCATAACACTCAAAGTTGCCCGCTACCGTCCGGGAAAAGATTCCGCCCCGACCATGCAAACCTACTCGGTTCCGTATCGCCAGGACTGGGTGGTCCTGGACGCGTTGAACCACATCAAGGATCAGATCGATGGAACCCTCAGCTACCGCTGGTCCTGCCGCATGGGGGTATGCGGCAGTTGCGGGATGATGGTCAACGGAGTGCCCAAGCTCACCTGCGCGGCTTTTCTGCGCGACTATCCTTCGCAGGAGATCCGCGTCGAGCCTCTCGCCCACTTTCCGATCATCCGCGACCTGGTGATCGACATGAGCGATTTTCTCGACAAGCTCAAGAGCGTGAAATCGTGGATCGTGCGCAAGGTCGAAAAGCCGGTCGCGGAGGGCGAATACCGCCAGACGCCCGCGGAGCTCGAGGCCTTCCACCAGTTCACCCAGTGCATCAACTGCATGCTCTGCTACGCCGCCTGCCCGGTCTACGGTTTGGAGCCGGAGTTCCTGGGACCTGCGGCGATCGCGCTCGGCTACCGCTACAACATGGACTCGCGCGATCAGGGAAAGGACCTGCGGCGCGAGGTCTTGGGCAGCCATCACGGGGCATGGGAATGCACGTTCGTCGGCGAGTGCTCGGAGGTCTGCCCCAAAGATGTCGACCCGGCCGCCGCTATCCAGCGCACCAAGGTCGACCTCGCCAAAGACTGGTTCAAGTCGGTCCTGCTACCATGGGGGGCGAGATGAACGGAACAGCGGTCAGGCCGGATAAATCGAAGCTCCATTACTCCAAGATGCCGCCCACATGGTGGCTCAAGAAGCCGGCGTATCTTTTCTTCATGCTGCGCGAGCTGTCGAGCGTCTTCATCGCTGTCTTCCTGGTCATCTTGCTGGCGCAGATCCATCAACTGACCAAAGGGCCCGAGGCCTACGCTGCCTTTGTTCAGAAGCTCAGCTCGCCGGGGTGGATTGTGTTTCACATCACGGCCTTACTGTTCGCGCTGCTCCACAGCGTGACTTGGTTTCAGTCCACCGCCGTCGTCATGCCGCTCAGGCTGGGAGAGCGGGAATTGCCCCGCAATCTGGTCTTGGCCTTGAACATCGGCGCCTGGGTCGCGGTGTCGGCGGTGATTTTGATATTGTTTCTCGCGCTTCGAGGTTGAGCCGTGTCGTCGAACAAAAACATCGAACCCCTTTGGTGGGGGCTCTTCTCCGCGGGCGGAGTGGTCGCCGCCTTTCTCGTGCCCATTCATATCTTCATCTTCGGCTTTGCCGTGCCGTTGGGCTGGATACC
>JAHFAP010000247.1 GCA_023250495.1 Deltaproteobacteria bacterium
GTCCTTTTTTTAACTCTCCGGCCCAGCCGGTGTTATAAGGCACTCTCTCTTCTCTCAGCTTCTTCATATGGCCTGACTCCTCTTCCAAATCAGATTAAGGCTCTTTCACTCTATACAGCGCATCGGCAAAGCTGCTCTCCACGATCTCTTTGACAAAGCGCGATTCGACGAAGCGCTCCGGCGTCACTCCGGCAGGAAGCGGGCGACTGCCGGCGATTTCCGTCAAGATCGTCTGAATGCCTTCGCGCGTTGCCTCGGGGAGACGTTTGACGTACTTGCGAGCATACACCTCGTAGATTTGTTCGGAAGCGGGTGAAGGTTTGGTCCTGGTGTATTTTTCGATCGTAGCCAACGCCGCGGCTTTGTCGGTTTTGAAGCGATGAATCCCTTCAACGTAGGCTCTCATGAAACGCGCGACGAGTTGCGGCTGGGATTTGAGAAAAGTCTGCCGCGCGGCGAAGGGGCCAAAGGGGTAGGCCAAACCCGAGGCGGACACGTCGGCAAGGCGATGGTATCCTTCTTCTTGCGCTTTGATGGTTTCGACTCCTGTGGACAGCACACCGCTCTGAACCGAGCCGCCCTTTAAAGCAGCGAACACCTGAGGTCCTGCGCCTGCCTGGAAAATGGCGACATCCTTGTCCGGCTGTAGTCCCCACTTCTTCAAAAGGTAACGCGCCACGAAATCCGTGGTCGCTCCGATGCGGCTTACTCCCATCTTGGTGCCGCGCAAACGCTCCGGCTCTTTGATCGAAGGGACGGCATAAAGCTCGAAGGGAAGAGAATCGATGGTCGTGCCGAGGAGCACCACGTCCGAACCTGACAGATTCGCGGCAACCACGGCGCCTGCGGCAGTGAATGCAATGGCGACGTCGCCGGCGATGAGCGCTTGCAACGACGGTGGGCCGCCGGCGATGTAGAGAAGCTCAGGCTCGATGTTGTGCTTCTTAAAGATGCCCGCCTCTTTGGTGAGCCAGAGTGGACCGTAGACCATGGCGATGGAGGTATAGGCGATGCGGAGAGGCTCGGCGAAAAGCGGCCTGCGCTCGCCGACCAAGATGGCCGCGAGCAGAAAGAGGAACAGAAAAACCCTGCCGCTCTTGATCGTTGCTCGGCTGGTCATTACTCGGGTTTGCCCTTAACGAAGAGCTCGTAGTATTCCTTGGCGAACCTGTCATACTGATCCGCCACCCGCTTGTCCGCCAGGAAGAGTTTGAGTTTTTTCGGGTCCATCTTGGGAGAAGTGGGCGGAATATCGGGGCTCGCCGGAGTCCGGAACTGTTGTTGCTGCAAAATGGTTTGCCCTTCTTTCGATAGGCAGAAGTCGATCAACAGCTTGGCGGCGTTGGGGTGGGCCGTGTTTTTCCCCATCGCGATAATATTCGGCGTGACGATGATCGGGTCGAGAGAAACCCAGTCGATACTGGCGCCCTTCGCCTTCATCTCTTCGACCCTGTGCGCATAGACCAGTCCCAGAGGGAATTCCCCGCTCGAAAGGAGCGTGGCGATCAACGTATGGCCCTTGCGGATGGACGGATCCTGTAGCGCGAGGGCCTTTATGAACTTGTCGGCCCTTTCTCTTCCCCAGGCAAAGCTAAGACCGCCGTACCAGACCCCTTCGTCGCGGTCCATCGCGAATTTGTCCCCTTTCCACTTGGGCAGGAGCAGATCCTCCCATTTTTTCGGCAGCTCTTCTTCCTTTACTTGCTTCGGGTTATATCCAAGCACCAGGTAATTGGCGTAGATTACCGTCCAGTATCCTTCGGGGTCCTTGTAGATGTCAGGATAGTTCTTGGCCTCTGGTGATTTGTAACGCTGCAGCAGCCCGAGCTTCTGTAGTTGCCATTCCTCAAAAGCGTTAAACTGGGCCACGTCGTGCTGCGGGCGGCCCGCCCTCTCTTCGAGAGTTATCTTCTGCAGCAGCTGTTCGGAGTTGCCGCGGAAAGGCTCGACTTTGATGAAAGGGTATTTCTTTGTAAATGGGACCGCGATTTGATCGATCTCCTGAATGGTCAGTGAGCTGTAGAAGACGACCTTTCCTTCTTTCTTCGCTCCGTCCACGATTGATTGGCCTCTGATTTCTCCGGTCCAAACAAAGACGAGCAGTAGCAGTATGACGAGGGCGAGTGGTCGCGTCCTTTTCATAGCTTTCATAGATCCCTCCTTGAGACCGTGGTTGCACAACATATCGCTTTCCCTTGCCAGGTTGTCAAGTTCTGATGAAGAGAGACGGTAGTGACTCATTTTGAATGGTGAGAGTGATTCGGTGACAGCAACAGAGATTCTTCGCTGCCGCTCAGAATGACATAGGGAGTGGTTGTCATCCTGAACACAGTGAAGGATCTCAGGGCAAAATGAGTCACTACCAGAGAGACACATTGCTTGACAACAGCGACAGCTTCCGGGTAGACGTTTCGGTGAAGAGGATAGAGATTGGCTCCGGCAATCATCGTCGCGCTTTTTCTTTGGTTCGGTCACCTTTCGAGTGCTCAGGCTCTGGAGCAGGAACGCATCACATTTCTATATCCGAGCGCGGCCGGGAGTTGGGCGACGCCGATGATCGCCAAGGAGGCGAAGTATTTTGATGACGAGGGGCTGACTGTGGAACTGGTTCGGGTGGGTGGGAGCACGAGAATCGTGGCCGCGCTCATCGGCGGCAGCGGGCAACTGATTCACGCAGGGGAACCGGCCGTGGTGCCGGCCGTGGTCCAGGGCAGTGACGCGGTCTTGATTGGCGCCATCAGCAGAGTCAACCGCCATCACCTTATAGGCCGCCCGGAGATTAAGGACGTTAAAGACCTAAAAGGGAAAACCGTCGGGATCACCAGCTTTGGCTCGACTTCGGATTACATACTTCGCTTGATCTTGGAAAAACACGGGCTCGATCCCATCAAAGACGTCTCTATTGTTCAGACGGGTGGGCAGCCGGAAGGGCTCGCCGCCATGGTAGGGGGAAAAATTTACGCCCAGAGAATGTCGTTTCCGCTGCACCTGAAAGCCATTCAGTTGGGCATGAGAGAGTTGGTCGATTTGCCCACCGAGGAGAACACCGGCACCGTGATCACGACCCGGAGCTACATAGCGCAGCGCCGCTCCACCGTGATCAGCTTCATGAGGGCCTTTATCAGGGGAATGCACCGGTTCAAGACGGACAAGGAGTTCACCAAGAGAGTCATCTCGAAATTCGCCCAGCTCAAAGACGAACAGATCCTCGAAGCGACCTGGCGCGAATATGCCGGGGACCTCCAGAGAATCCCCAGGCCCGCTTTGAAAGGGATACAGCAGGTGATCGATAGCGGCGTGGGCGGCAGAAAAATAGATCTCAGAGCTGAAAAGCTCGTGGATCTCTCGATCGTGGACGAGCTGGAGCGGAGCGGCTTTATAGATTCCGTTTACAAATAGCTGTTTGTTGACCGGGAGGGTTTGGACCATGAAAGCTGAGAGCTTGCCGAGTTACGAGAGGATCGACAGCACCGCCGAGCGGATGGACACGCCTTATGATGAATGGGTGTCGTCTCAAGGGATCGATGTCATCAAAGGCTACTTCGCGGAGAATCTTTACACCTTGCCGCTCAAGTGGTGGGAGAGAATGGGGGGCTATGGGGTCTTCATCAATCTCCAGGGAACGGGCTATCTCGACGACGCCTATGTTTGCGCCATCCCGCCGGGGGAGAGTCTGAAGCCCCAGCGCCACCTGTTCGAGGAGCTGGTTTATGTTCTGGAGGGAAGAGGCGCGACGACGGTGTGGCAGGGGAACGGCGCGAGGCAGAGCTTCGAGTGGCAAGCGGGGAGCCTGTTCGCGATGCCATTGAACGCGTCGTATCAGCACTTCAACGGGCAGGGCGACCGCGAGGCGCGGCTGCTCGGCGTCACCAACGCGCCGCTGGTCTTCAACCTGTTTCACTGCGAAGACTTCGTCATGAACAATCCTTATCTTTTCTCCGACCGCTTCAAAGGCGAGGAGGGATATTTCGCAGGGAGAGGAAGGCTTTACAACGACCGCGTCTTGGAGACCAACTTCGTGCCGGACGCGATCGGCATTCAGCCGATAGCATGGCACGAGCGGGGGAAAGGAAACCGCACGATCTTCTTTGAGCTGGCGCAGAGCACGATGGGCGCCCATGTTTCCGAGTTCCCGGTCGGCATCTACAAAAAGGCCCATCGCCACGGCCCGGGGGCGCACGTCATGATTCTCACTGGGCAGGGATATTCGTTCATGTGGCCGGAAGGAAAAGAGAGGATGCGCATCAACTGGGGCCCGGGTTCGATCATAGTTCCTCCCGAGGAATGGTTTCACCAGCACTTCAACTCGGGCAACCAGCCCGCGCGCTACCTCGCGCTCAAGATGCTGAGCCGCCGCTATAAGTTGGCCCCAGGGAAAATCAAGTCCGATGTCCCGCTGAACCAAGGGGGATGGCAGATCGAGTACGAGGACGAGGACCCCGAAATCAGGCGCATCTTCGAAGAGTCATGCGCGCAGTCGGGAGCGACGGTGATGATGCCGAAGAGGTGAGGCAGTGAGCAGTGAGAAAGTGAGCAGAGAATCAGATCTCCTCACTTCTCACTCATACTCAGAGACTTGCTTGACAGCGTCGCCGCTTTCCTTTAGAAATTTAATCACCAAACGATGACGTGGGCGGAGGGAAGCGTTATGCTCAAACCCATAGGACTGATCCA
>JAHFAP010000061.1:0-8505 GCA_023250495.1 Deltaproteobacteria bacterium
TCCTCGTTAGCTACCCAATCGACGATATCCTGTCAAGGCTGGGGCATGGGACAATGCAAAATCAAATTGAAGGCCTCTCTTCCTCATATCGAAAAGTTCGTGTCCGGCACGCGGACGTTGCCGATGACGGGCTCGAGGCCGAGGATCCCCAAGACGGTGCGCTTGAGAGAGGCGAGGTTCGCGCTGCCTCGATCTCTTGGTCTCTTTTCCGCGACCGGGATCACCTCGCGGATGCGCCCGGGAACCGTGGACATGATGATGACGCGGTCGGCGAGAAACAGGGCCTCCTCGACATCGTGAGTCACTAGGATCACGGTCTTGCCGGAATGGAGCCAGATGCGCAGCAGCTCGTCCTGGAGAATGAGCCGGGTCATCGCATCGAGGGCGCCGAAAGGCTCATCGAGAAAGAGGACGTCGGGATCTACTGCCAGGACTCTGGCCAAGGCCGCTCGCTGGCGCATCCCGCCGGAAAGCTGATGGGGATAATAACCGGCAAACTGCTCCAGGCCAACGAGAGTCAACAGTTCTGAAACCTTTTTCCTGATCGCCTCCCGGCCTTGCCGCTGCATCTCCAGTCCGAGGGCGACGTTCTGAAAAACCGTCCGCCACGGATAGAGCGCGTGGTCTTGAAAGACCAAGTTGTGGCGCGGGTTTGGACCCTGAACCTCCTCGCCATCGATGCGCACCCGTCCTGCGGTTGGCGTCACCAGTCCCGCCAGTATTCGGAGCAGAGTGCTCTTGCCGCAGCCGGAAGGGCCGACGACGGCGAGAAACTCCCCTTCCGCCACGCTCAGACTGATGCGATCGATGACCGCGAGCGTGTCAAAGGATTGAACCAGTTTCTCGACGAAAATTTTCTGGCGCCGGCCGCCGGCGGCTTGGTTTTTCATAGGTATTTCCACCTGAGCAACCGGCGCTTTATCCGTTCCAGGACATAGCCGTCCAACAGCGCCGAGAAAAGGCCGATGACGAAGATCCCCGCCAGCACCGCGGTCATGTCCGCAATCTCGCCGGCGAAGTTGATGAACCAACCCAACCCCACGTTCACTCCGCCCACCATCTCCGCCGCGATGAGCGAGCGCCAGGCATTGCCGAATCCGACCTGTGCCCCGGTGACGATGGCGGGAACGACCTCCGGGGCGTAGACCTTGGTGATGAGTTGCATGCGACTGGCGCCGAGCAGGCGAGCGACATCGATGTGCAGCGGCTCCACCTGCTCCACGGCGTTCATCACGGCCACGGCCATGGGAAAAAAGGCCGCGATCAGAATCACGAGAATGATCGGATAGTCGCCGAAGCCGAGCAGGATGATGAAGAGCGGCACCCAGGCGATCGGCGGGACAGATTGGAGAATCGAAACCAGCGCGCGCACCGTGCGGCGAAAAAAAGGCCAGATGCCGCTCACCAGTCCGATCGCCAATCCGAGAAGAGATGCCAGGGTGAAACCGATCGACAGGCGCAAGAAGCTTCGGCCGATGGTGACCAGAAACGCCTTTCGTCCGAGCTCGCTGCTGAGCCTGACAATGACCCTTCGCGGCGAAGGAATGAGATAAGAAGGAAGAATCAGAGCCGCAATTTGCCACCCGGCCAGGATGGAGAGAAAGGCTATCGCGTAGGGAAATGCTCTAGCGAACCGGATCTGCCATGCGCTCAGCGCCTCCGGGCGCTCTAGGGTCTCTGCCGTTCCAGCTCGTTCTGCCATCGCAAATCCACCACGCTGCCCAACGGAACGTCCGTCTTGAGAATTTCGAGGCTCTTCATGACCCCGGAGAGTTCCTCCATGCGCTTGAGATCCGCCTGGCTCAGGCGCCAATCGAAGATATTCGACTTGAGCGACTTGAGCATGATCTCTTCAGGCGAAATGTTCTTCCCCTCCACCGCCAATCCCTCCTCCGCCATGAAGGCGGGCGCCAGGATGCGGCTCGCCTCCGCTGGCTTTTCTTTCATGAACTCCATGCTGCGCTTCAAGGCCGACAGGGCCTTTCGAACCGCATCCGGCCGCTCCTTGACGAGCTTTCCCGGCACGATCACGACCATGCAGGGGAAGGGCCAGACCTTGCCCACCTCGTAGATTTCCGTCACCGGGGCCGACGCCTTGGCGATGCTGTCATAAGGTTCGAAGAGGAAAGCGGAATCGACCCTGCCGGCCCTGAGAGATGCGAGCGCCGTGGAAGGGGCCGTGTACATGATCTGCACATCCTTATCCGTCAATCCCGCGCTCTTGAGGACCACGCCCTTGAGCACGATGTCCGCCGTGCTGCCGGCGGCCTGGCTCGCCAGACTCTTGCCCTTGAGATCCTTGAGCGCTTTGATGCTGCGGTCATTGCGCGCCACCAGCGCATGGTAGCCCTCCTGAACCTTGCCGATGATTTTGAGATCGGCGCCCTGCGCCGCCCAGGTGATCGCATTGGTGAAGCCAAGCACTCCCACGTCCGACTGGTCCGTCACCAGCCCCTTGACCAGAGTCGGCCCGCTGGTAAACATCGTCACCTGCGCCTCTAAACCTTCAGCGGCAAAGAATCCTTTGTCACGCGCGATGACCACGGGCGCGTCATCGAAGACATGAACATAGGCCACGCGGATTTTTTCCGCAGCGGCGGATGGCACCGCGGCCAGGAAATAAAGTCCCGCAAACCACAGAGTCGCCTTGTGAATTCTCGCCGTCATTTTTGTTTCCCTCCTTCGTTCCGACGTGCCGGCCCATCTTTTAACTTTCCGACTGATTTTTAACTCTAGTCCGCGCCCTTGAGGGAATCAAGAGAAAGGAGCTCGCCGTGCCCCAGAGCCAGCTAGAAGCCGTACAGCATCGCGTAAACGATTACGCCGGTTACCGACACGTAGAGCCAGAGCGGGAGAGTCCAGCGCGCGATGCGCTTGTGCCGGTCGAAGTCGCTCTTGAGCGCGCGGTAAAGCGTGATCAAAACCAGCGGCACGATGACCACCGCCAGACTCGTATGCGAGATGAGAATCGTGAAGTAGACCGTGCGCACCCAGCCGTGGCCTCCGAAAGGCACCGAGCCGACCTGATAGTGGTAGGTGAGATAGGAGATCAGGAAGAGAGTCGATGCCGCAAAAGCCGACAGCATGCAGAGCCGGTGGGCCGCAACTCGGCCGCTGCGGATGAAAAGATATCCCGCCACGAGCAGCAGCGCGCTGGCTGAGTTTAAGGCCGCGTTGACGCTCGGAAGATAAGAGAGCGGGATCAAAGACCTAGCTCAGGAAATATCGGGAAGGAGCATCAGGATGAGGAAGACGCACAGGATCAGCGGCGTGAGTGCGATCAACCCCAACGTGGAGCGTTCAAATTTGAGATGCATGAAGTAGAGCGCCACCAGGGTGGCCTTGGTCAAGGCCAGCCCGACCAGCAGGATGACGATGATCAGTTTGGCCAGAGGCGTGTAGATCACTGCGATCTCTAGGACCGTCAGGGCCAGGAGCCACCAGAAAACACCGATGTAGTTGGGTTCAGTATGAGCCGTTGTCATCGTCCATCTCCTATGGGCAGTCTTAAATCAGATAGACAAAAGTGAAAATCAGAATCCAGACCAAGTCGACGAAGTGCCAGTACAGGCCGGCGATCTCCACGTGTTTGGGGCCGTAGCGCCCGCGCAGGCACGCGGCCAAAACGCACGAATTGTAAATAACGCCCCCGGTCACATGCATCCCGTGAAAGCCGGTGAGCACGAAAAAGGTGGCGGCGAAGAGATGAGTGGTAAACGAGAGGCCCACTTCCGGCAGCCTTTCGGTGATCAAATGAGTCCACTCGTAGGCTTGCAGGCCCAAGAAGGCCGCGCCTCCCAGAATTGTAAGCAGGAGAAATTTCTTGAGGCCGCGCATGTCGTTCGCTTTAATCGCGGAGAGCGATTGGACCATGGTAACGCTGCTGCAGATCAGCAGGAAGGTCATTAAAGCCGTCAGATTTATTCCGAGCACCTTCGACGGCACGGGCCAGTTGGCGCTGGCGTGGCGCAGAAGCCCGTAGCCGACGATCAGGCAGCCAAACGACATGGCGTCGGCAGCGAGAAAAACCCACATGCCGAGCTTGCCCCAGCTCTCCGGAGTCAGGGGAGTTTCCGCGGGTTCGACAGCGGAATGCATCACAGCAGCTTCGCTCATCTTCCACTCTCCTTATGAATCCAAGCCAAGCGTAGAATCGGCGCCTTTTCGGCTTCGCTGCGAGCTTTCTTAACAGCGCGCCGGTGGCTGTAAAACAAAAAGCCCGCAATCGAGACGAGAATTGTGTACGGCATCGCCATGAGAAACAGGATGCTCCAGTTAAAGGCATCTGTCAGCGGATCACCTGCGGCGCCGAATATACAGACCGCACAGGCATGCGCCGCGCTATTGAACAGAAGGGCCGCGATGGCAACAAAGAGAGCCGCCCAGATTTTTCCTTGCTTCATGAGATCAAGTAATCCTGAATTATCTTATCACTCCATTCGTGTCAACAGATAGGCGATAGATTCCCGGCAAAAAGACGTTAAACCAACTGCGAGTATGCAGCAGGATCTTTTGAATCACTTCGGGCTGGTCGAGCGGCAAGCTGCCCGTAAGACGCGGCCCATGTCGTGCGGGACAAACATAAACTCGCAGGCACACCAGCCAGGAGATCGCCTACGAACGCCGATTGTACGGTAGCTTGGCCAGGAGCATTGCCATGCCACAAGTATTGGTGATCCCGGCAAACATCAGACCCGCCCCCACAAAGCCACTAACCACGAGGAACCATGGCGAGACCGCAGCGCCCACCGTGCCCAGGAGCACCAGAGCACCTGCGACAATCTGCGCCTGGCGCTGGAGGCTTATAGGGGCGTTCGGATTGTACTCCGTTGCATAGCCTGCGTCCTTCCAGGCCTGCAGACCTCCTTTCAGGTTGTAGACTCGAGCAAAACCAGCCTGCAAAAGTTTCCGACCCGCCTCAGAAGAACGCGTGCCAGTCAGACAGTGCAGCACCACCTTCTTGTCAGGTTCCTGTGGTACTTGTGTTGGGTTGAAGCTGGAGAGGGGCACCAGTCGAGCGCCGAGGATGCACTCCCCGGCATGCTCCGACGGCTCGCGCACATCCACCAGGACCACCTCACCCTTGTCCATCCAGGCTTTCAAGACCGTGGCGTCAACTTCCTCTAAACGTTTTTCTGTTGTTATGTTCATGGCATCCCTCCTTGCGCGCTGGTCATCACGCTTAAGAGCGCTGTTCTACTCGCCAGTGGGAACGAAAATCCCATGAAAATCCGCAGTCGCTTGATCCCCCAGCTTCACAACGCGTAACAGCTTGCGACTGCCCACATCGACCATCGCAACCCCAGGGGTCTCGCCCACTGTGGCATGGGGGATGGTCGGAGCCGGCTTTGGTCCCCGTAAGGTCACATACGCCAGACGGTGATCCGGCGCAAACATAATCAGATCAGGCGTCTTGCCAACGAAATCGATGACGCCGGGTTGCTGGTCTGCCTTGCGAATTGTGGCAAGCGGATGGATCGTAATATTGCTGCTGACGCGGTGCACGACCCAAAGCGCATTGCCAGCCCCATCAACGGCAATCCCGTGCGAATCCTGTCCGAGCTTTGACAGATTGTGCGTCGCGACCAGCTTGGGTTCTCCAACGACCTCGAACACGTACAGCCATGAAGATTTCTCGTTTCCGGCAGTGACGTAGAGTTCCTCTCCTGAGCGAGATGCAGCGAAGCCGCATCCATTCTCGGCGATCTCGTTCTTTCCCCATCCCTTGACCACGGCCCACGCCTGCAGGTCTATGACCGCCAGCCCACCATTGAAGAGCGTGGCCAGCACGTAGCGACCGTCTTTCGAGAAACCAACGCAGACGGGGCGTCGGCTAGGGTAGAGGTTGGTGTCCGCCAGCGCGGGCGCGGCTTTCAAATCGAGGTATCGTGTGATCTCCCATGTAGAACCGTTGCGGCGCGCCACCTCAGTGATGGTCTCGCCCCGATCCGGTTTGCCGTCCGGACCGGCGGCCTGTGGTCCGATGTTCGAAACGTAGACCCGCTCTGGACGCGCTGGGTTCGGCTGCGCCGCATGGGGCAACTTCCCAACCCCAGAAATCACCCCTTTCAGCGCCCCATCCTTGCCGCCTAACACTGTGACAGAATTGGAGACTGTATTGGTGACGTATACATGCGGATCCTTGGGTACCCCCCAGAGCATATGTGGTCGCTTGGCGTCGCCAAGTGTCGCACCATCGATCGTTTTGAGGGTCTTCCCTTCTGGGTCTAAGATGTATACCTTGTTGTCGTTTTGATCAGCCGCCCAGACCTCATACCGGGGAGACTTCTGCTGCGCCAGAGCCGGCCCAACAGTCAGTAGGAGCAGACCCACGCCTGCCATCGTGGACAATAGCCTTCGGTTTTTACGCATCGTTGTCTCCTCCCTACACTAAAAATATATATCCCTTCTCCTAACCCTAATACAAATAGACCAGACCGTAGAGAACCGGCCAAAGCCCCACCACGAACGTCCAATACATCCCACAGAGCTGAACTCCGGCGTAATCCCGCTCCGAGAATCGACCTCTCCATGCCTGCGCCAGGACCACGATCAGCCAGAGCAGGGCGCCGAAAACGTGAACGCCGTGACATCCGATCAGTGTATAAAAGGTCGCGCCGTAGACGCCGCTCGACAGCGTCAGGCCATAGCGAATCAGGCGGAGCCACTCATAACCCTGCACGCTGAGAAAGATGGCTCCCAACAACGCGGCCGCGAACAGCCATCTTAGAAGCAGCGCCGATTTTCCCTGGCGCGCCGCCCTCAGAGCGACGCGCATGGCGACCCCGCTCAGCAGCAGAATAACCGTGTTCACTCCGGTAACCTCCACAGGCAAGCGCGGCTGAAAAGGAGGCGGCCAGGCCGGGCTGGCGATGCGGAAGACGATGAACGCGCCGATCAAACCGGAGAAAAACATCGCCTCCGCCGCCAGAAACATCAACAGCGCCAGACGGGCATTGCTCACAATCGGCTGTGGCGCAACGATGGGCGGAGCAGGCGGCTCGCCCCCGCCAAAAACCGGAACTGCCAGCTCCTCGCTGGCCGCCGGCTCAATCACCTTGCGTGCAATCGCTTCCCGCGCCATATTCGTAGCTGTCAGCCTTCAGCCATGACTTGAACTCTCGGCTCCAAGCTGAACGCTGACGGCTGACTGCTGATTGCTACCGGACTATCATATACCCGATCAGCGCTCCGATGTAGAGCAAAGTCACCACCGCTAGAATAAGGCCGAAGCGCAGATTCCTCGCCTTCAAGCTTCCCCGATCCATCGTCGCTACCACAAGAATGATGGCATTCGGTCAAGCGCCATCACTACCAACAGCACCGGCAAATAAATCAACGAGGCGAACAGCAGCCGCCGCGCCGCCGTCGAGGTTCGCGTCATGGCCAAGCGGATGCCATAGGAGAGTAAGCCGCCTCCGAGCACAAGCGCCGCCACAAAGTATAGCGCACCGGTCATGCCGATGAGCGTCGGCAGCAGGCTCACCGCCAGCAAGGCCAGACAGTGCTCGATGATTTGGCGGCCGGTGCTGCGGCCGTCGGGCTCAACGATGGGCAGGAAGCGGATGCCCGCGCGGCTGAAGTCGTCGCGGTAAAGGCTCGCGATCGCCAGCGTATGCGGAATCTGCCAGAGGAACAGAATGGCGAACAACACCCAGGCGCCAACGCCCAGCTCGCCCCGGGCCGCGGTCCAGCCGATGACCGGGGGCAGCGCTCCAGGCACCGCCCCGATGATTCCGCAGAGCGAGCTCTTTTGCTTGAGCGGAGTATAGACAAAGAGGTAACTCGCCACGATCGCCGCCGTGACCAAAACGCTCACACTGTTGACCGCGACCGCCAAAACCACCAGCCCCGCGGCGGCGACCGCCGCTCCGAAGAGTAGCGCCTCAGCCGGTTGAATCCGGCCCTCCGGCAGCGGACGACGGCGCGTGCGCTCCATGAGCGCGTCCGATCTGCGCTCCAGGAACTGGTTGAGCGCCAGGGTGCCTCCCGAAGCAAGCGCGGTCCCAATGAGTGTTGCAACCAGCCGCGAATAGCCCGGCGCGGAGTCGGAGCCGAGATAGTAACCGACGAACGTCGTCACCAAGACCATCAAGGAGACGCGCGGTTTGGTAAGCTCAAGAAAATCCGCGATCCGCCGGTACCCGCCGCTGAGCGAGATCTCCACAGTCCCCGCGGTAAAGCTCATGCCGAGACCTCCTCCGATCTGCCCGCTGCGCCAGCGACAACAAAACCCGGCTGCTCCATCAAACGGCTGCGCGTGAGAAGCTTAAAGGATCGCAAAGTCAGGACGACGTTGCTTGCCAGCATCAGCGCTCCGACCACCACATGGCTGGTCCTGAGGATCACTGCCCAGGAAGGAGGGAAGATGATCGTGTATCTCCCGAGGTACGACCACAAGCCCAGCGCCAGCTGCAAGAACAACAATCCGGCGAGCAACGCGGTCGGAGTAAAAAATTCTATCCGTTCCAGGTGCCTGCGCCAGATGCGCGCGCCGAGCAGGAT
>JAHFAP010000061.1:8605-13642 GCA_023250495.1 Deltaproteobacteria bacterium
GAAGGGTTGGGAGCTTTTGATTCTTCAACCTTTGAACCCTTAAACCCTTGAACCCTTAAACCAGCTTTTGCATTCATCTTGGAGCTAGTGCGCTCTGGCGGCCGTGGCCTCGGTTCCTAACTGCCGATTCTGTGGCAGCCAGTCCTCCTTGACCTCGGGCGAGCTGTACTCATAGGGCCCGCGATAGACGACAGGTATGGCGTCGTAGTTGCCATGAGGCGGCGGCGAGGGAGCGGTCCACTCGAGAGTATTGGCCTGCCAGGGATTTCTCTCCGCCTTCTTTCCGGTAATCAGGCTGCCGATGAAATTGACGATGAACGGAAGCTGCGAGAGACCGAGGAGCAAGGCGCTCATCGTGATGAAGACATTGATCCCCTGCAGCGGCTGGAGAAAATCATACTGCGTCGGATTGTAGATCCGTCGCATGTGGCCGCCGACGCCGAGAATGTGCATCGGAAAAAAGGTCAGGTTGAAGAACGTGTAGGTCAGAACGAAGTGGGTCTTTCCCAGCGCCTCGTTCATCGTGCGGCCGAACATCTTCGGGAACCAATAATAGATCGCTGCGAACAGAGCGAAGATGATGCCCGCCACCACGTAATGGAAGTGGGCCACGATGTAGTAGGTGTCGTGAATGAAAATATCCACGGGCGTCGAAGCCATGAAGATCCCGCTCAGCCCGCCGATCAGAAAGTTGGAGACGAAGCCCAGGGCGAAGAGCATGGGCGAGGTGAAGCGGATCGAGCCTCCCCACAAAGTCCCGAGCCAGTTGAAGGTCTTAATCGCGGAGGGAATCGCAATCACCATGGTGGACATCATGAAGGCGGTGCCGAGGAGCGGATTCATGCCGCTGATGAACATGTGATGGCCCCAGACGACCCAGGAGAGAAAGGCGATGGCGATCATGGAGAAGGCCATCGCGTGGTAACCAAAAATAGGTTTTCTCGAAAAGGTGGAGAGGATATCCGAGGTCACGCCCATGGCCGGCAGGACCAGGACATAAACTTCCGGATGGCCGAAGAACCAGAAGAGGTGCTGCCAGAGCAGCGGCTCCCCTCCTCCCGCCGGGAGAAAGAAGCTCGTGCCGAACATGCGGTCAAACAGCAGCATGGCCAAGGCCGCGGTGAGGACCGGCAGCGCCAGCAAGAGCAGGATCGCCGTGATGAAGAGCGACCAGATGACCAGCGGCATGCGGAAGTAGGTCATGCCCGGCGCGCGCATGTTGACGATCGTGGTGATGTAGTTGATCGAACCCATAAGCGAGGAGATGCCGAGGAGGATCAAGCTGATGATCCAGAGATGCTGACCCCAGTTGACGCCGGTGAAAGCCGCTTGGGCGGAAAGCGGTGCGTAGGCTGTCCAGCCTGATGCGGCAGGACCGCCAGGGACAAAAAAGCTCGACAGCATCACCAGTCCGGACATCAGCCCCACCCAGAAGGAAAGCATGTTCAGCCTGGGGAAGGCCATGTCGCGCGTGCCGATCATCAGCGGGATGAGAAAATTGCCGAAACAGCCCACCATGATCGGCATCACGACGAAAAAGATCATGATGGTCGCGTGCATGGTAAAAAAGGCATTGTACGTCGGCGGCGGGAGGATGCCTCCGTACATGTAAGGCTCCGGAACCCAACTCATCAAAGGTATCTCCGTTTCAGGCCAGGCGAGCTGCCAGCGCATCATCATGGCCAGGAGACCGCCGATGATCAGCATGAACAGGCCGAGAAACAGGAATTGCCGGCCGATCATTTTATGGTCCGTCGAAAAGACATAGGTGCGCCAGAAGCCCAGCTCCTCGTGGTGCGCCGGGACTGCGTGCGCTTGGGCTGTCACCGAGTCACTCATCTTTCACCTCTTTTGAATAGTCATCAGGCTTCAGCTCTCAGCTTTTAGCTTTTAGCTAATTTCTCCGACTGACTGCTGAGGGCTGATCGCTGAAAGCTTATTTCTGGGGCCACGTCTCTTGCACCCACTTCGCGTACTCTTCCGGGCTGTGCACATAGAGCCAGCCGCGCATTCCTGAATGGCCGAAGCCGCACAGCTCGGCGCAGGGCAGCTCATATTTCCCCGGCTTGACCGCCTCGAACCATACCAGAATGTCCCGCCCCGGAACCGCGTCTTGCTTCAGCCGCAGGTTGGGGAGGAAGAAGCTGTGGATGACATCTCTTGCCTTGAGAATGACGTGCACGACTTTGTTGACCGGAACATGCAAATCGTTGTCGACCTGGAGATCGTCCTCCGTGCCAAACTTTCCGTCAGGACCAGGATAGACGATTTCCCAGTTGAACTGCTTGGCGGTCACTTGAACCTGCACATCGGCCGGCGGCGCGTGCGCCTTGATTTTTCCCCAGGTGGAGACGCTCATAAACGACAAACTCACAAATACAATCGCGGGAATGACGGTCCAGGTAATCTCCAACGCCGTGTTCCCGTGCGTGTAGGTGGCGCGCCGCCCTTCACGGTGGCGGTAAAGAACAAGGAAAAGGACCATGAGAACCGTCACCAGAATGAAGGCGGCTCCCGTAATGTAGTAGATAATATAAAAGAGGCGGTCGATCTCTCCGCCAAAAGTCGAAACGTCTTCCGGCAGCCAGCTCATCATGAGAATCAAATTTCCTTTTCGATTTTACTTTTTCCGTTCTTGCTAACATAGCCATGAGCCCTTTGCAAGAGGAAAGCGGGCAGGTTTGCAAAAATCGCTTTCCGATGGTAGCGATGGACTGTCTCTTGGAACGCACGTGAATCTCTTAAGCATTTTGCAGAGCGTGAATCTCTGGCTGCACCTTATTTCTATGGCCGTTTGGGTGGGCGGAATGGCCTTCTTCCTCTTCGTATTCGGCCCTGCGGCCCACAGCCTCGCGCCGGCGGACGGCATTCGCGCGCTGAACCACGGACGTCAATCGTTCCAGACCCTGTCATGGATCGCGATCAATCTTTTATTCCTCACCGGAGTGCTGAACTTTCTCTTTCGCGCGGCGGCGAGCGGGCTTCACTTCGGCACTGCTTACTACTCGATCCTGACCGTCAAGCTGCTGCTGTTTTTGGCGATGACTTTTCATTATTCCCTCCAGGCGTTTAAATATGCGCCGAGGATCGCTTCCCTCACCGCGCAGACCGGCGACGGTATTGAGTCATGGCCGGAGCCTTTGCTCGCGGCCTGGAGGAAATGGTTCACGCTGTTGAAAATCAACACGACCCTTGGGGCCATAGTGCTGTTTTTGGGTCTCGGTCTGAGCGGGAGATGAAAATGGGAAATTGGTTCACGGCCGGGCGCTCGATGCCGGTAGGGCTTCATGGCATGGTGGTCTCCTCTCAGCCTCTGGCCACACAGGCGGGGATCGAGATCCTCAAGCGAGGCGGCAACGCCATCGACGCGACCGTGGCCATGGCCGCGGTGCTGAACGTGGTCGAGCCGATGTCCACGGGCATCGGCGGCGACGCCTTCGTTCTCGTTTACCTGAAAAAAACGGGAGAGATCAGGGCGCTCAACGCCAGCGGCCGCGCGCCCTACGCCGCCACGCTGGATTATTTCAGGGACAAAAACATCGCCGCGATTCCAGACACCGGTATGCTCCCAGTGACCGTGCCCGGAGCGCTGGACGGCTGGGCGGTCGTGACGGAGCGCCACGGCACGATGAGCTTGAGAGAGCTGCTGCAGCCGGCGATCTGCTACGCGGAAGAGGGATTTCCCGTGGCCGAGAAGGCCGCGCACGAATGGGCCAAATCCACCGCCAAGCTCTCCGCTCATCCCAACTCCGCGGCAAACTATCTGACCAACGGACGCGCGCCGAACGCGGGAGAAAAATTCCGGCAGAAGAATCTCGCCGCAAGCTTAAGAAAGATCGCCGACGGGGGAAAGGAAGTCTTTTACGGTGGTGAGCTGGCCGAAGAGATCGTCAGATTCTCGCAGAAAAATGGCGGCCTGTTGTCGCTGAAAGACTTCAAAGACCACACCTCCACCTGGGTTGACCCGATCAAGACTTCCTATCGAGGACACGAAGTCTACGAGCTGCCGCCCAACACCCAGGGGATCACGGTGCTGCAGATGCTCAATATGTTGCAGCCGTTCGACGTTGTGTCTCTCGGCTACAACACCACAGCCTACGTTCACCTGCTGATCGAAATCAAAAAGCTCGCCTTCGCCGATCGCGATCAATACCTCGCCGATCCTGAATTCACCCGAGTGCCGGTCGAAAGACTCATCAGCAAATCTTACGCCGCTGAAAGAGTTAAGCGGATCGACCCCAACCGCGCCGGCGAATACCCGGCCGGACTCGGCGCTCTATCGGGCGACACGCAGATCTTCTGCGCAGTGGACGGAGAAGGCAACGCGGTCTCTTTCATCAACAGCCTCTTCGAGGGCTTCGGCTGCGGTCTGGTCGGCGGGAATACCGGGATCATGCTGCAGAATCGCGGCAAGCTCTTCTCCCTCGATCCCGCCGATCCCAACTGCGTCGCGCCTCACAAACGCTCCAGCCACACCATCATGCCTGCGATGGTGTTCAAAGAGCAGAAGCCCTTTTTGATCTTCGGCGTCACCGGCGCTCACATGCAGCCCCAAGGGCAGGTGCAGGTGCTGGCAAACCTGATCGACTTCGGCATGACCCTCCAGCAGGCGCTGGACGCGCCGCGTGTAAACCACCTCGAAGGACTCGAGGTCGCGCTTGAAGCTGGCATCGCGCCGGACGTGCGCGAGGAGCTAAGACAAAAAGGCCACAGAGTTCTCGATGAGGCCAACTTCGGCGGCGGTCAGGCGATCATGATTCATCCGGAATACGGCACGCTGATCGGCGGCTCCGACCCGCGCAAGGACGGCTGCGCGATGGGATACTGAAGAGTTTTGAGTTTTGAATTCCGGGTTAAATCGAAACGCAACAGATTGTTGAAATGCCCTCTTAGTCGTCTTGTCATTCTGAGCAACGCGAAGAATCTCCAGGAGAAATTTAGCGATTCTTCGTCGCCTCAGGCTCCTCAGAATGACCACATGGGCTTTTTTAAACGGGCTGCTTAAAACTGCTCGGGCGAAATCTGTTCGACCGCGCT
>JAHFAP010000062.1 GCA_023250495.1 Deltaproteobacteria bacterium
GCATGAGCGAGATCGTGTGCTCGGCGGTGGTGACGTTGTTGCCGCCGGGCGTGTTCATGACCACGATTCCTCTTTTGCTCGCGGCCTCGACGTCGATATTCTCCACGCCGATGCCGGCCCTGCCGATGACCTTGAGGTTTTCCGCGGATTCGAGAATGTCCGCGGTCACCTTGGTCCCGCTGCGCAGCACCCAACCGTGATAATCCCGGATGATCTTTTTGATCTCGGGCGGCTTGATCCCGACGCGCAGGTCGACCGCGAATCCGGGCGCGCGCTCGAAGACTTCAAGCCCCTGCGGCGCCAACGGATCGGTTATGAGAATTTTCGTTTTTTGTGCCACTTGCCCTTCTCGGTTGCGCCCTCTCCCTAGCCCTCTCCCAGAGGGAGAGGGAAGGGTGAGGGTTTATTCCAGCGTCTCCATGAGAACGTCTTGGGCGGCGGCCACTCCTTGCCCGAACTCTACCGGCGCGCCAAATTTTTTCAGCGCCATCTCCAGCGCGGCGATCGCGACCAGCGCGTCGAAAGCGCCCATGTATCCCACGTGAGCGATCCGGATGATCTTCCCGCGCAGTTGGTCCTGCCCTTCGGCGAAGGTGATTCCCATCCGGTCGCGGAGAAAATCGAGAAGCTTGTCCGAGTTGACACCCGCCGGCATCCAGATCCCGGTGGCCGCGGGACTGGGATTTTCCGGGGCCAGGAGCTTCAATCCCATAGCTGTGGCCGCGGCGCGGGTGGCGCGCGCCAGACGGTCGTGACGGGCGTAAACCCGCTCCAGACCTTCCTGTCGCATCAGCTTGAGCGACGCGCGCAGGCCGAAGATCAGCGACACCGCCGGCGTGAACGCGGCCGCGCCTCTTTGCTGGCTTTTGCGCTCGAGCCTCAAATCAAAATAGTGTCTGGGGAGCTTTGCCTTCTCGCTTCTGGCCCATGCGCGATTACTGAGCGAGATCAATCCGAGGCCCGGCGGAAGCATCAGCGCCTTCTGCGATCCCGTGACCAAGGCGTCGATGCCCCACTCATCCAGCGGCACGCGCGCGACGCCCACGGCGGTGACGCCGTCGACAATCAGAAGCGGGCCGCTCTGCGTGAGCCGCGCAATCTCGCGCACCGGATGCCAGACCGTGGTCGAGGTCTCACTCGCCTGGATCAGGATGGCCTGGATGTCGGGATGCGACTTGAGGCTCCGCTCGATGGCCTCCAGCTTCACGGCCTTTCCCCATTCGACTTCGAGCTCGATCGGCTTAAGGCCAAAGACCTTGCTGATCTCCAGCCAGCGCTCGCCGAATTTTCCGCCGTTGACCACCAGCACTTTTTCCCCTGGAGAGAAGAGATTGGAGACGGCCGCTTCCATCGCCCCGGTTCCGGACGAGGCCAAGACCAGGACGTCGTTTTTGGTTCCGAATAGCTCTTTCAATCCCTCTCTCACTTCGGAAAAAATCTTGGCGAACTGCGGCGTCCGGTGGTGGATCATGGTCTCCGCCATCGCCAACTGGACCTCGTTGGGAATGGGCGTGGGACCGGGAGAGAGCAGGTACTGCTTAATCATTTTAAAAGCCCTTAGCTGTCAGCCCTCAGCTATCAGCCAGATCCAAGAGCTGAATGCTGAACGCTGATGGCTGATAGTCTAGACAATAAAAAGCCTGGGCTCCTACACTTAAGAGACCCAGGCGTTCGGCCGTCTTAGCGTTTTGCACTCCCTCGTGGTTGATTCCACGCAACGCCAGTCGCGCAAACCGATGGTTCTTACGTATCCTAGAAGGGTTCATTTGTCAACGGTTTTCGACTATGCGAAGATGCGGATCTTATCAGCGTTCCACCATTACTGATTGGAGAGGAGATGAGCATGCGCTATCGGATGTTGGGAAAAACCGGCGTGAAGGTCCCTGAGATCGGCTTCGGCTGCGGCAACAACGCCGTGCTCATGGTTCGCGCGAGCTACGAAGAACAGCTGGACGCGGTCCGGCGCGCGTTGGATCTCGGCATCAATTACTTCGATACCGCTTTCGCCTACGGCCTCGGAAAGTCAGAGGAGAATCTGGGAAAGATCCTAAACGAGCTGGGTGCTTCGGCCGTCGTCTCCACGAAGATCCGGCTTGAGCCTGCGGCCGCGGCTGATGTTAAATCCGCCACCATTCAAGCCGTCGAGGCGGGCCTTAAGCGGCTGCAGAGAAAATCCGTCGATCTGATTCAGTTGCACAATCGGATCACGGTGGAGAGAAATCCGGGCAAGCGCTTCAGTTTGACTCCAGTGGACGTTGTAGGGCCCGGCGGAGTCCTGGAAGGCTTCAAGGAAATGAGAGAGAAAGGCAAGGTGAGATATTTCGGCTTCAGCGGCCTGGGTGATCCGAAGGCGTTGCACGAAGTGATCGATAGCGGTGAGTTCCACTCGGTTCAGGCTTACTACAATTTGCTCAATCCGAGCGCCGGCCAGCCGGTGCCGCGCGGCTTCAGCGCGCTGGACTACGGCCGGCTCATCGATCGCGCTGCTGGCAAAGGCATGGGCGTTGCCGTGATTCGGGTTCTGGCTGCAGGCGCGCTCACGTCAGGTCCCACAGGAGGAGGCGGAAGCAGTCCTGAGCCGCTCTCGCCCGGCTCCGATTATTCGCTCGACCTCGAGCGCGCTGAGAAAGTTAAATTTCTGATCGGCGACGGTATCAAAAGCCTCACGCAGGCGGCCATCCGCTTCGCTTTGATGAAATCGGAGGTCTCGACCGTTCTCGTCGGCTTCTCCAACACCACTCACATCGACGAAGCAGTCGCCTGCTCCGGCGCCGGCGGATTGTCCCAGGAGGCAATGGCGCGCTTGAGAAAACTCTGGGACACGGACTTTGGACGCTTGAATTCTTAGTCGTGGCTCGTGTCCGTTATTGTGTTCGTGAACTAACACGAGCACGAGTCACGATCACGAACGACGGGGTGCGGTGGAGCGGTCCAGGTGACAGCCGGGCTTTTTATTGGATGTTCCAGGAGTCTACGATGATGAAGCTCTTACCGCTGACATTTCTTTGCGCCGTTGCTGCGTTGGCCTCGATAGCTGGTTGCGTTACCACAGCCTCAATACACACTCTTCAACCGATTGAGGAGAATTTAAGTCAATACAAAAATGCCATTGTCGTGGTTACGGCGAGTCCGCAGTCGGAAGTTGGATTTCAATACGTCGAGACTAGGCTCAAGTTCGCAATGCTGGACAAGCTTCGTGCATCGAAGAAGTTTCAGAATGTCACGGACCAGCTTCCATCCGACCCGGCGGACTCCGATTTGAAGATTGTTGTAACGGTCACCAGCCTTGGATCGCAGCATCCGAGCAGCGTTTGGGGTCCGAGCATCGGTATAGGGGTAGGTGGGGTTTTTTCGGGCGGGAGTGTCGGTGTGGGCGTGGGCAGCGGTTTGCCCGGGCCGGGGCCAACTGTCAGCCTCATCGTTCAGGTCGAACTTCTTAACGCAAAAACCGGGCGACGATTGGGCTACATGGACGCAAGCGCAACCTCGGGCGACATTGCGGCGCAAGCTGAGGCGATAGCAGATAAAGTTGTCGCGGAGATTACGCGCAAGTAATTCGCGCTCACTCCATCACGGTTTGATATCCTGCAAGAACCAGTCCGTGGGAATTTCTTTGCCTAAGCCCTTTTCCTTGGCGGCGCGGCAGGCGCGGTAGCCCGTGGCGGCGAAAGAGTTCGGCAAGAAACTGCGCTTCCTTCAAGCGTAATCCACGACGGGCACTTCCATCACTTGAGCCTTAGGCCACTTTTTGTGGCCTTCGAGAAGCTTTGAGATGCGCTTTCCAACGTCCGCTCGCACCACCTTCCCGCCACACTGAGGACAAACTCCGGCGGGAACATGATCGATGACTATAAGCTTGCCACGTACCCAAAAATCCTGTTTGATTTGCTTCTCTATGAGTTTCGTATCGCAGATCTCGCACTCGCCGTAATTGTATTTCATAGACCCGGCCTCCTAGGCTGACCGATCAACTTCATAGGTGGTAATCAGAAGCAATTTCCCGGTGCTCTTTATCCGACAGACCACAGCGATCTCCCTTTCACCCGCTATCCTCCCTGCCACCTCATATCGTTTCCCTCTTGGATCACGACTGAATTTTCTTCGAATTCTACCACGTCGAATCGCCATTTCAATGTCGGACAAAATCAACCCATCCTCAGCCATCTCTTCAAAGAAGTGTGGGATTACGAACTCGTACTCGCCCTCCCTCATTTTCTTGCGGATTCGCTCTATGACTGTCAATCAACTCTCCCAGCGCAGTCGCTATCCGAAGCCCTATCCGTCACTGGTCTGAAGGGCGAGGTTGCTGGGACTTGAAGCGCATGAAAATCCCCAGCCTAAGGTTTAATATCCTGCAGAAACCAATCTGTCGGGATTTCTTTGCCTAACCCCTTTTCCTTGGCGGCGCGGTAGGCGCAGTAGCCCATGGCGGCGAACTGAACGCCGGTGCCGACGTTGTTGAGAAAGAAGGTGATCTGGCGGTCGCTGGCGCGGCCTGGGGCTTTTCCGACTAGAAGATCTTGAATCTCAGGATAGCGGCTCCAATCCCTCGGCTTTTCCCGGCGCACTCCGGGTAAATCCTTATCGGTCCGAGGCGGCTGAAAGTGTTGGATGCCGCCGAAGCGGGTGTGGATCGCAACGACATCGCTCTTCTCAAGCGCAGCCTCGTCCATCTCGAATTCGCGAATAGCGTTATAGTGCATTCCCGGCTCCAGCCATTTGGCGCTGATCACCGGGCGCGATGAGTTGGTCGCGCTGCAGACAATGTCGCACTCGTTGACCGCCGTCTCCGCGCTTTCAACGGGTTCTGCCGGGATCTCGGTTTCCCTTTCCATCTGAGCGGCGAATGCTTTGCGGTGGTCGGGATTGGGGCTGAAGATTTTGACCCGCTTGATCGGTCGCACGGCGGTCATAAAGCGAAAGTGGGAGCGCGCCTGGCCGCCGGAGCCGATCATGGCGAGGACTTCTGAGTTTTCGCGCGAGAGCGCTTTCGCTCCGAGGGCGCTGGTAACTCCCACGCGGGTCTGCTGAATGAAGCCGTCCGGCATGATCGCCAGAAGCTCGCCGGTCTCGACGCTGAATAGCTGGACGAGGCCGAGAAAATGTCCCCCACCGGCGAGAGGAAGCTTCTCCAGGCGGACGGAGTTGTTGACGCTCTTCTCGCGGACAACATCGGAGGTGATGCGGAGGGCGTGGACGCCGAATTTCTTTACTCCGCCGTCCACGGACTTGAAGCTGTAAGTAGTCTGAGCCATGGAGTGGGGGAGGTAAGAGTGGCTGGTGGGGCGGTTGACCGCCTGGCTCGTTGCCAGCTCGCGGTAGGTCTCTTCCATGACGGCGAGACAGTCGGTGATCGTCAGCGCCTTTTGGATCTCGTCGTTATTTAAAATGAGCGTCATAAAACCATCTTGTTACCTGAAGGCATGGCAAATGTCCAACCGACGGTTGACGGAGAATCTCCCATTGGATACTCTCGACGAAAATCTTCGAGGAGGGGAAATGATCAGCGTCGAAGGAGAACGGATCGAAGTCATTGACGCGCACTCGCACATGGGAGCGAGAAAAAAGCTTGCCATCCACCAGATTCCTCCGATCATGAAATTCATGGCGGAGGACATGCTGGCTTCGATGGACGGCGCCGGCGTGGATGGGGTTGTTACGTTCGCCATCGGGATCGGAGAGCCGTCGGATTACAGAGAGACCAATCAGTACATTGCCGACGCTATGAAACAGCACCCGGGACGCATCCACGGCTTCATGCGATTGAGTCCTGGGATGGGTCCAAAGGATACGCTCAAGGTCTTGGAGGAAGGGGTCAAGCTCGGACTCAAAGGGATCAAGATCCATCCTCTGATCGAAAATTGCCCGGCCAACGACAAAGCAAAGGTCTATCCGCTCATGGAGGCGGCGCAGCATCACGGCCTGACCGTTCTCTTTCACTGCGGTCTGGGGGAAAATGCCAGTCCGAAGCGGCTCGGGGAGGTAGCCAGAGATTTCCGCAAGCTCCCCATCATCATGGGCCATTCGGGGCTGGTGGAAGGCGTGAGAGAAGTGGTCGAGATCGCCAAGAAGTATGACAATGTCCACATGGACAGCTCGGGCGTGGGATGGCTGCCGTTCTTCTGCGAGTCGATCGCATGGGCCGGGCCTGACCGGGTCCTTTACGGCTCTGATCATCCGTTCAACCCGATGGACTGGGAGATTGAGAAGATCGTCAAGCACGCTCAACGTCACCTAAAGCTCAAGATCGAAGATCTCCGGCTCATAATGGCGGGAAACATCAAGCGATTGCTTAAGATCCAATAGTTGGAGGAAGAGAAGAGGTGCACCGCCGGTTTTAGGGCGTGGCGGCATGTAAAGACCATTTAGTGGGGACTAGAAAGGAGAAAAAAATGGCGAAGATCCTTTATGACAAGAGAGGTACGCTCCGTTTCACTGCTCCAGTCCGGCTCTTCCTAGCCCTGCTTGTAGTCGCCTGCGGCGGCGCAAAGGTTTTCGCCCAGACAGGCAAAGCGCCCGAGCTGGAGCAGGCGGCGAAAAAAGAGGGAAGGCTCAGGATCGTTGTCTTTCCCAGCTTGACCCCTTTGGGAGAGGCCTTTGAGAAAAAATATGGCATCAAGGTCGAAGGCATCTATGTCGGCGATCCGGACATTCTGCGCAAGGTCAGCACGGAATCGGACGCGGGCATTTTTGAGGTCGATGTTTTTGCTACCGCTACAGGCCCCACCGGAAGTAAGCTCAACAAGTGGGCCCTAGCCTATGCCCCTGCGGGGCATGAGAAGGTAGCCAAGGTCAAGGAGGCGCTGCCGGCCGATTGGAACCAGATGCCGCTCTTCAATCACGTGGTCGGCGTCATTTATAACAAAGATCTGGTCCCGCCTAACCAGGTTCCCAAGAGCATCTACGATCTTCTGAGGCCCGAATTTAAGGGAAAGATCATCTCCAGGACGCCGTGGCTTGGATCCAATTACCTGACGCACATCCTTTCGTATTTCACCTGGTTCAACCAGGACATGAATAAGTGGACGGACTATTGGACGCGCTTCAAGGCCAACGTCGGCCGATACGAATCCGCCTTTCCGACATTGCACTTTGCCGTGGGGCTTAAGGAATTTTCGCTGGGCGCCTTCACGCTTCCTTACACGGCTACGCTCTGGGGTCCCACCTATCCGGGCCTGGCCTACTCGAGTTTCAAGGAGGGAGGGATCTGGTGGCCGAATATGGCCGTCATTCACAAGAACGCTCCCCATCCCAATGCGGCCAAGCTCTTTGTCAACTTCCTGATCGCTCCTGAGGGGCAAAGGTTGTTCGCTGAAGGCGGGAACATACCGGCCAACCAGGATGTTCCGGCAACGTCTGAGTTGAAGCAGGCCCTAGAGGGAATCAAGCTCTTCAACGGACAGCTGCAGAGCATCCTGGTCAGAGAGGATGTGGAGAAGGGAGAGGAGTGGAGGAAGAGGATCCAAAAGATCTTTCAGTAAGTCTCTACAGAGCCACATTGATCCTTCTAGCGACGGCGGCATGGAGGCCCAGCGATAGAAGCAACATTAAGGCTCCCAGAACCGCGCCGACGCCGAGCGAGCCTTCTTCGAAGGCCCTGAGGAACAGGAGCGTGGATAACACTTCGTTGCCAAACGAGAAAAGAATAATGGCCCCGGCGAACTCTCTGATGTAGATCTGGAAAAGCAGAATCCAGACCGAGAAAAGGCCTCCCCTGAGAAATGGAACGACGATCCTCACGATGGTCCTGAGCGGCCCGGCGCCAGAGATCCACGACGCCTCTTCGAGCTCTTTATGGAATTGAAATAGGAAAGGGCTCAAGGTCCTAAGGGCGAACGGAAGATAATTCCCCACAAAATAGGCAAGCAAAATCCACAGGGTCCCGTAGAAGGGGCTCCTGATATAAACCCACACAAAGCCTATCGCCAAGACGGTGCCGGGGAAGGCCAGGGGCAGCATGGTTGTTCCCTCGATCAGGCCTTTGAACTTGGCGTTGCTGCGGATGAGGAGGTAGCCCAAAGCAAACGCCAGCGCGACCGATAGGGTGGCGCCGACAGAGGAGAGAATCAGCGTATTTTTCAAGGCGCGCCAGAAGACGGTGTCGTTCAGGGCCCGCGTCCAGTGCTTCAACGTTAGGTGGGTCAAAAGCTCCAGGCTGGGCGAGGAAATAAATTCCGAAAATGAAAGGAGCACGATGACAAGGGCGGGGAGAATCATCACCACAAAAAAGTAGAGCGAGAGAACCGACACGGCGGCGTATCGCCAAGGCCCCAGCTTTTGGACGCTCCTCGCGGGCGGCTTGCCTGCGATGGTAACGAATTTTTCCACCCTTTTGACCAGGCGGCGGTAGAGGAAGAGCATGGTCATGGTGATGGGGATGACCATCATCGCCAGGGCCGCTGCGGTGTTGTAGTAGTTCAGAGATTGGTAATCAGTGGCGATCAGCTGGAAGATGGCGGTGGTGAAAACGAAGACGCCTCCCGGCAGGCCGATAATAATGGGCACCTCTAAGGTGATGATTCCTATGATAAAGACCAGCATGAAGGCCGAGAGCATCAGGGGACGCACGACCGGAAGCGTGACCCTGAAAAAGGTTCCGAGCAGACTATTCCCGCAGACCAGAGACTGTTCTTCCAGCGAGGGGTCCATGAGACGGAAGGCGCTGAGAGCTATGAGAAAGACGATCGGAGACTCGTAGAGGACCATGAGAAAAACCATGCCGGGGAAAGAGTAGATATTGAGGAGAGGCGCGCCGAAGAACTCTCGGAAAAGGACGTTGAGGACGCCGATTTTGGGACTGAGGAGCAGCATCCATGCCAGCGCCGCTATGATGACCGGAAAGGCCCTGGGAAGGATGGCGAGCTGCTCGAAGAGGCGACCGTAGGGCATGTCCGTTCTCTCGACCAGGTAGGCCGTGGCCACGCCCAAGGCGACGGATAGGATCGCCACCAAGAAGGCAAAGACAAGCGAGTTTAGGAAGAGGACGGGTAGAGTTGCCGGGATGGTCATGGAGAGGGCCCTGGACCAGTTGTCCAGGGTCAGGTGGCCGCTTTTGGCGACGGGCGAATCTGACCAGAAGCTCCCAAAAACCAGAGCGCAGATAGGGAGAAAAACGATGAAGCCGACAACGACGATGAGGATCATCAAAATAATCCTCCCGGCGCTGGAACTATGCACGGATGGCCTCCATGGCGCGGTCCTAGATCTTTTAGCACGAGAGTGAATCTTTTGGGTAGGAGGAAAGTTTGGGACTTGTTTTTTGCTCTTGCCAGGGAGCTGCGCTTGAAATAGTATTTCTTGAAGGGTGGCTATAACGAAAGGGGGGACTGTGCGATGAGCGCAAGCATGCCTACCTCCACGCTTTTAGTCCGGACGATGTCGGACACGGTCGAGACCGACATCCGCCGGGTCCATGTGATCGCCAATGAAGTCCTGCCGCGCTATAACAAGCGCCCGCTGTCGTTTGAACAGTTGCGCAAGCTCGCCGATGGGCCGTTCGACCTGTTCCTGATCCCGCTCGTCTTCGAGAGCGATTATCAAAGAGATCCGTCGGTCATCTTCAACGAAGAAAAACGGCAGGAGATCAGAGACCACGCCTTGGAGATCGCCGCCAAGCACGGTTACGACACGACCCCGCCCGATTTAGTTCCCGGCATAGAAGCGTCGCTTCGGAGCAGCCGGGAGGCGGGACTGGTCAATATCCTGATGACCACCGGCGGGAGGCGCTTCAAGCACCAGGCGATGGAAGAGCGCGGCCTGGGAAAATCCTTCGAGGACATCATCGATAGAGAACAAACCTACTTCAGAAAAGAGCAGGGCATCTATCATCTCTTCAGACAGCGGAAAGACAAGTTCCTCCGCGTCATTCTCATCTCCGGGACGTCGTCTTACATCAGGGCGGGAAACAATCTCGAGCGGCTCGCGGTCGTAGGGAAGCGCCTCGAGGTGTTCACTGTCGCGTTGGCGACCGATCACTCCTACAATGATGAGGAGACTCTGCTCGCGGCAAAGCCCAAGATGATCATCCACGGCCTGCATGAGCTGACGCCTGCGTTAAGGGAGCGCGGCTTGATTCCAGCCTCTGCCGCTTGAAATCTTTTCCGCCGAAACTCTCCAAAAGCTTGTAACTCGTCGGCTGCTGGTGGTAGTCTGCGAAAAATATGGAGCAGACGCAGACACAAACCCAGACTTTGACGATGCCCGCGGTTTCCTGGAACCGCCTGGCCACGACCGCTGTAGCGCACATGACCGAGCATCTTTATGTTGGGGTCACGACCATGGCCCTTCCTGTGATTGCATCGGCCATGGGATTGAGCATGGCCCAAGCAGGCTCTCTGGTCTCCACGCGCTATCTTGTGGCGGGGCTTGCCAATATTCCCTCTGGATTTTTGGCCGATCTGATCAGGCGGCGAAACGTTCTGCTTGGCTCGTGTCTCGTCTTCCTCGGGCTCGGAAGTCTGCTCATGAGCTTCGCGCCGAGCTTCTGGCCGCTCTTGGTCTTCATGGCGATCGGCGGGCTCGGCGCCGGCAGCTTTCATCCTCAGTCGCTGGCGATCTTATCGTCAGCCTACCGCGAGCGGCGCGCGCTTGCCTTGGGAGTTCATGATAGCGCGGCCAATCTGGGGGAGGTCATCGCTCCCCTAACCATCGGAGCGCTGCTGACCTACACGGATTGGCGCACGACGCTGCAGATCTGGGCGGCGCCGGGGCTGGTCGTGGGCCTCTCTTACGCGCTGTTTTGCCCCGAGGTCAATCGCTCGCTGAATCGCGGTGGGCGGCTTAAAAAACTGCTGTGGCAAGATGTCGTGAAGAACCGCGATGTCCTGGTGATGTTTTTCGTCTCAGTCTTCAGGACGCTCGGCCAGAGCGCGCTGACGGTTTTTTTGCCTCTGTACCTGACGCTTCATTTGAAACTCTCCGTGGGCGCGATGGGTTTCTATATCTCGACTCTTTTCTTGTTCGCCGGAATCGCCCCGACCTTTTCCGGCTGGGTCTCAGACCGCATCGGCCGCGTGCCATTGATCGTCATCGGCTCCGCGCTCGCGGCTCTCTCCGTCGTCGCGCTTCCCCATCTCTCTCCTGGAATCCCTCTGGGTATCGGCTGTGGTATGGTCGGAGGGCTGCTCTGGGCCGTGAGGCCGGTCGTCTTCGCCGCTGCTATGGAGATGGCGCCGCCGGAGTTGGCCGGTACGCTGGTGGGATTTTTCTATAGCGGAAACATGGGGCTGTCGTTTTTGGCGCCCATTTTGGCGGGATTGGTCGCTGACGCCTACGGCCTGCCGGCGGCCGTCACGTTTATCGGGATCTTCCCGCTCCTTGCCTGCGTCGTGCCGCTTGGCCTGCTCAGGGGAAGAGCAGTTCAGCTCGTCTAGAGCACCCCGCGGTCGCTGAAGCTAAAATAGCGGCCGTGACCGATCACGACGTGATCTAAGACTCGGATGCCCATAACCTCCCCGACTTCTTTCAATCTGCGCGTGATCTCGAGATCCTCCGGGCTGGGCGCCGGGTCGCCGCTCGGATGGTTGTGGACGAAGATCACCGCGGCGGCGGATTCGCGGATCACCGGATTGTAGACCTCCCGCGGATGGACCAGGGAGGCGGTGAGAGAGCCCTCCGAGATCTTCACTTCGCGGATCTTGCGGTTTTTGTTGGTAAGCAGGACGACGTAAAAAATCTCCCGCTTCTCTTTTTCGAGTCGCTCGGCGAAGTGGCGGAAGACATCCTCGGAGGAGCGCAGCGCTTGCCCCGCTTCCCACTTCCCTCGTCCCAATCGCCGGCCGATCTCCAGGCCGGCTTTGAGCTGCGCGGTCTTCGCAGGGCCGATGCCCTTGATCGTTTTCAGCTCTGCAACGGGCGCGCCGTCGAGGCCTTTTAGACCTCCGAATCGGTTTAGCAGAAGCCGCGCATGATCGAGAGCGCTCTCGCCGGTACTGGCATTGCCGGTGCGCAAAAGGATCGCGAGCAGCTCCGTATCGGAAAGTGCTTCGGCTCCCTTGTCGAGAAGCTTTTCTCTGGGCCGGTCCTCCTCGGGCCAGTCTTTGATCGGCTGATACCGCGCCATAAGAAGACACCTTCGTGAAGGCGAGGCTGCTTATAGCACAGCGCTGTCTGCTACTCCAATGGCTGGAGGAGCAATCCTTTGAGATACTCGCCTTCGGGATGGTGCAGGCTGACCGGATGATCGGGCGGGTGGCCGACTCTTTTGATGATCTGAACTCTCCGGCCGGCGTCCACGGCCGCGCCGAAGACGATCTTCTGAAACAGATCTAAAGACAAATGCTGCGAGCAGCAGAAGGTAAGGAGCAGTCCGCCGGGCTTGAGCAGCCTGAGAGCGTGGAGGTTCAGGAACTTATAGCTGCCCGCCGCCGCCGCGACATCCCCGCGCTTGTGGGCGAGAGAGGGCGGATCGAGAACAACGATGTCACGCTGCTCCGTGCAGCTCTTGAGGTAAGAGAAAGCGTCTGCTCTTAGGAGATCCTGATCGGCGACGGAGAAGCCGTTGAGATCGAAGCTCTGCCTGGCCAAGTCCAAAGCTGATCTTGAGGACTCCACGGAGATCACTCGCTTGGCGCCTGCCTTAAGGGCGTACGCCGCAAAGCCGCCGGTATAGGCGAAGCAGTTGAGAACCGTCATGTCGCGCGCCAGCGATGAGAGGAGGGCGCGATTGTCTCTCTGGTCCAGAAAGAAGCCCGTCTTCTGACCCTTTCTCACATCGGCGAGGAAACTAATCTGGTTCTCTTCGATCCGGACCAACTCCGGAGGCTCTTCACCGGCGAGAACGCCGACCGAAGGCGGAAGCTCCTCCTCGTCTCTCACCCCGCCCTCGCTCCGTTCGTAGATGCCCTTCGGCTTGAATAAGCTTGAGAGAGCATCCACCACAACTTCTTTGAGCTTGTCGATTCCCGCGGTAAAGAACTGACAGACCAAGAAATCGCCGTAGCGGTCGACGACCAGGCCGGGAAGAAGGTCGCCTTCGCCGTTGACGACGCGATAGCTGTTGGTGTAAGGGAAGAGAAACCTCTCTCTGAGCGCGGCGGCCTGGGAGAGACGGCGGGAAAAGAAGGATGAATCGATCTCCTCCTTCTCCCAGGTGAGAATGCGCACCCGGATCTGCGATTTCGGATTGTAGAGACCGCGGGCGAGCCAGTTGCCCCGGCTGTCGAACACCTCCGCGACGGCGGCGTCCTCTGAGTCCGGGTCGGCCTTTTCAATGGCGCCGGAAAAGATCCACGGATGCCCTCTGAGTATCGGACCCTCGCGGCCTTTTTTGAGAAATACCTTCATTAAGCTATCAGCAGTCAGCGATCAGCGGTCAGCTAAGAAGTTAGGTTTTTTATATCCGTTGTCTTTGTGTTGGCTGAGGGCTGAAAGCTGAAGGCTGACGGCTAGTTTTATTCTTTCCGGATAAACGTTCCGCTCTTGCCGCCGCTTTTTTTTACGAGGCGAATCTCGCCAAGGGTCATCTCGCGATCCACCGCTTTGCACATGTCGTAGATCGTGAGTCCGCAGACCGCGACCGCGGTCATCGCCTCCATCTCCACGCCAGTCTTTCCGGACACCCTCACGACAGCTTCGATCTCCACCCGGGCGGGGTTTTTCTGCGGGGTAAGATCGATTTCCACTG
>JAHFAP010000248.1:0-1950 GCA_023250495.1 Deltaproteobacteria bacterium
GCAGAACCGCGACGCTCAGATGGCCTCGATCTTCAAAGACGAGTGGCCGGAGCTGGCGGCGAAAATCGTCAGCATCCTGATCTACGACGGTCTGCCCGCAACGACTCTAGAGGTCGTGAGGCAGATTCGGCAGCATCATCACGGTGACGTGAAAGAGGTAGCAGAATGGCAGGAGAAAAAGTTAATCGCCTCAATCTGACCGAGAAAGATTACGAGGGAGCGCCCTCGACGATGTGTCGGGGCTGCGGCCATGATGCCATCTCGGCATCGGTCATGAGGGCCTTTTTTGACAGCAGCATCGACCCGCGCAAGGTCATCAAGCTGAGCGGCATCGGCTGCTCGTCGAAAACCCCCGCTTATTTCCTCAGCCAATCATTCGGCTTCAACGCCGTTCATGGGCGGATGTCCGCAGTGGCGACCGGCACCAATCTTGCGAACCATTCTCTGATCCCCATCGGGGTATCGGGAGACGGCGACACCGCGGCAATCGGCTTGGGCAACTTCTGCCACATGATGCGGCGCAACGTAAATGTCACTTACATCGTCGAGAACAACGGAGTCTATGGCTTGACCAAAGGCCAGTTCTCAGCGACCGCGGACAAAGGAAGCGTGATGAAGGGAGGAAAGATCAACGACATCCCGGCGCTTGACGTCTGCGAGCTCGCCATCATCTTGGGCGCCACCTATGTCGCCCGCAGCTTCTCCGGCGATCGCAAACAACTGGCGCCACTGATTCAGGGAGCGCTGGCGCACAAGGGAAGCGCGATCTTGGACGTGATCAGCCCATGCGTGACCTTCAATAACCACGAAGGCTCGACCAAGAGCCTCAAGTACGTCAAGGACCATCTCGATCCGATCCATGACATCGACTTCATCCCCTATTATGAGAACATCGAAGTGGACTATGACGAAGGCACCGAGCAGCCGGTCGAACTCCACGACGGATCCCGAATCGTTTTACACAAGCTGGGAAAGAATTATGATCCCACCAGCAGGATGCAGGCCCTCCAGGCGATCCACGCGGCCGTGGCTGAAGGAAAATTCTTGACCGGGCTTATCTACTACGATCCCAATCGGCCGGACTTTGCGGAAGAGTTGAATCTTTCAGAAACCCCACTCGCTGAGTTAAGTCAAGACCTGCTGCAGCCGCCTGCCGAGATGCTCGACCGGATCAACGCCGAATTCATGAAGTAATTGAAAGTTTTGAGTTTTTAGTGTTGAGTTCTAAACTCAAAACTTAGAACTCACAACTCAAAACTAAAGTCCTGCAGCTTTTTTCTGCATCAGCCCCTGCCAGGTTTCCATGATCTCTTGAGACGAAGCCACCAGGCCGAAGTGGCGCTGCATGTTTTCCAGGGTGGTCTCGTGGAGGTGGCTATGGTAGGCCGCAGCGCAGTCCTCGACCATCGTGACGTAGTAATCATACATGTAAGCGTCTCTGGCCGTTGTCTCCACGCAGACGTTCGTCGCCACGCCAGTAACTAAAACGCTCTCGATGCCCTTCGCCTTGAGCACGGTGTTTAGGTCCGTGTTGATGAACGCGCTATAGCGGTGCTTGATCACCACTCTCTCATGCGGGAGAGGAGAGATCCCCTCGTAAAACTCCGCGCCCCAAGTTCCCTCGCGGCAGGTGTTGAGCGCGCTCTGCTGCGACTTGCGATAGATCCAGCTAGGCGTGTCGGTCCACTCGCTGTGAGTGGTTTTCACATAGATAACCGGCAGCGAGACACGCCGCGCCTCGTCGATGAGACGAATGAGCCTTGGGACCATCGCCTGAGACGCGCTCACCTCCTCACCCCGTTGCGCCGCGCTTCCCTTAGAGCTCACAAAATCGTTCTGAACATCCACAACGAGAAGAGCTGCCCAATGGGGATCGCATCTCTCCTTCAGAGTTCGTAAGATCATCATTTTCTCCCTCCTGTCTATTTTCGCTCTTGGCTGAGAGCTGAT
>JAHFAP010000248.1:2050-4640 GCA_023250495.1 Deltaproteobacteria bacterium
GGCACCGGCCTGGTACGAATCTTTAATGTGACCGGCAATTGTGTCCGGATCATCTGGGGCCAGTTTTGCGCTTGCCAACTCCGTACCCATCTCAGACAACTTGCGCCGGACCACAGGCTCAAAGCCATCTTTAATCCTGCCTGTAAACACCTCGCTGCCTGTGACGATCAAGTGGACCCGTTTGCGAGGAATGGGAACGATTGTCACGATCGGTTTCCCGTTGCAGATCGCCTCGGCCTTCTTAACCAATTCCTCCTTCACAACGACCGGAATTGTTCGCGTGCCGGCCAAAACTTCCCCCTTTTTTACATACCTGTTGGAAGGGACAGTAGCCAGGATCAAATCTCCAAGAGCGTTGAACTGATTGAGCCGGGCCTCATCGACCTTGAGCAGTCCAGGGGCCTCTGCTATCAGATTGACCCGGCCCTCAACCGGATCGGTCAAGCGGATATTCGGCCCCGCCGCAGCTTTAGCCAGCCTCCTGGCAGCATCCTCCTCATGGAGTTCGTCTTTCTCCAGCTCCATGACGTAGAGATGAGCCTTGCCGACATCCAATAGTTTGGGAATATCCTCAGGTTGCACCACATGGCCGCGGCGGAACGCCGGACCCTTGTGCTTCCCTGGGACGATTTCCGTGATATCGTGCGCCAATTTCATCCCCACGGCCTCTTCTACGGGTATGACTTTAAGCATGCTCTTCTCTTCCCAAATCGCGATCTTACTTTATATCTCTCTCCAATATTTTTCTACTAGCTGTCGGCTTTGTCCAGCGGCGGCATAGCTGGAGAAGATTGTCACCTTGTCTAACGTGAGTTGTAAACCTGAAGCCTAAGGTCATCAAAGGCAGTCACTGAGTCGGCCTTGGTCCATAGGCCAATCTGGCCCGATCGATAACGGGAGTCGCGATGATCAAGCAAAAGCTGACCGTTGAGGTAAGCCTGGATGTGATCTCCGATAGCAACAACCCTTGATGTGTGCCACTGGCCGAGTGCAGGAGGCTTCACTCTTGCTGTGGCGAGCTGGTACCGACTTCGATCATAGTAATATAGCCTGAAGTTGTCTTCGAGGGCGTTGGCCCGGACGACGTAGTATCGCCCTTCAGAGAAGCGAAAGACGATGCCGCCTGATGCGTCTTCCTGGCCCGATATTGGCTTGAAGCGAACAGAAACGTCGACATCAGTATACGGACCTCCCGGTGCTACGATCACGTTGAAGTCGCTGCGCGCTGCCCGCTGAACCAGCACCCGCTTGCCGCTGGGCGCCCCAGGCATCTCCTCTATCGTCCACTTGCCGTCCACCGTTTTCCACCCTTCAATACCCTTTTTCTCAAAGTCAAAGCGCTCGACTTGCCCACCAGGCAGTTTGAGTTCGACGTGTTCTTTGTCCGGATATTTCTGCGCCCAAGTTGTACCGCCGTCGAGCAGCAAAATAAATCCAACTGCTAGAAGAAATGCAGCACCTTTTCGCATAGCAGGAGTCCCCTGTCAGTATCTCACTTCACGAAAACCCACGTCGGCTGAAGAATCGGAAATGCGATCAGCCCGATGACGGCCGTGACGGCAACCAGGACGGGATTGCTGACTTTCCAGCGAACTAAGACTACTAGGCTGAGAATCGCAATTAGGGCCGTTAGCCAGTCGCCTATCGCAATCTTCCCTAATAGTATGCAGGCACCGAGAATCGTGCCAATGGCAGCCGCATACGCACCTTTAACAAATCCTTTCACGTCGGGGTTTGCGCGGTGACGGACGAGGATGGGGGCTACGATGAGCACAAGGAGAAAAGAGGGGAGGAAGATCCCCACAGTTGAAACGAGCGAGCCCCAGAAACCGGCGACGAGGTAGCCTACGAACGTCGCTGTAATGACCACCGGACCGGGGCTGAGCATCCCCATAGCCACGGCGATGAGGAACTGTCGCTCGTCAAGCCAGCCAGTCTGCTGGACAAGACCTTTTTCCAGAAACGGAACGATCACAAGTCCGCTGCCGAAAGTAAGGGAGCCTGCTTTCAAAAAGAAGACCAGCAGCTTGCCTAGGATCGAGCCCAGGCTGTCCTGAGTCGCTGGGACAGCGAGAGGCACAGCTGCAAAGAGGGGAAGAAAAGGGGATCGCCATCCACTGAATAGGGAACCGTAATAGAGTATGCCGACCACTCCCGACACGATGAACAGCAACGCGACTTCAGCCTCGACCGCAACTGTGACAGCGAGGCAAACGGCTGCAATAACCCATTGCAGCCAGTCTTCCATTCCGAGCTTCGCGAGACTGTAGCACGAGTAGAGGATGAGGGCGATCACGGCGGGGGCCACGCCATAGAAGATCGCAGTCACGGGAGATAGACCGCCGAAATGGACGTACAGCGCCCCCATCGTGGCGACTATAACGAAGTTCGGTAGTATGAAAGCCCAACCACCTGCCCATGCCCCCCAAAACCCCCCACGCAGATAAGAAATATAGATTCCGACCTGAATGGCGAGCGGGCCGGGCATAGACTGACAGACCGCGATCCCTTCACGCATCTCCTCCTTCGTAAGCCACTGCCGCTCCTGAACCAGCTCCTTCTCCATCTGCCCGACCAGCGCGACGGGTCC
>JAHFAP010000249.1 GCA_023250495.1 Deltaproteobacteria bacterium
GGATTTTGGTTTTTTGGCGGACTGCTGTTTGTTTTTCATTCTTCGAGCCCCGCCTGGAGTCAGGAAAAGATCAGACTCTCTCACAGCGCTCTGGAGGGCAGCAACTCCGTCTGGTACCTGGCTCAAGATCGCGGTTTTTATAAGAAGAACGGATTAGAGGTAGACTTGCTCTTCATCCCCAGCACCACGACCAGCGTGTCCAGTCTTCTGGCCGGGGACGTGCAAATGGCCAACGCATCGGGCGGAGCCGTGGCCAGCGCAGTGGTCGCAGGGGCCGATCTCGTTCTGGTCGCATGTTATGTCAATTCCCTTCCGTACGAGCTGGTTGTCCACGAGTCCGTCAAATCGGCCGAAGAGCTGAAAGGGAAAACCATCGGCATAAGCCGGCTCGGCAGCGCGTCGGACGTGGCGGTGCGCGCGCTGATCAGAGGATTGGGGCTGGAACCCGATAAGCAGGTTCCGATCATGCAGGTCGGCGGCCCGGCAGAGAGGGCGGCGGCATTTCGCACCGGCAGAATCGTTGGGTTCCCGTCGCCTCCGGGGATGGTTCACTTGGCTAAAGGAATGCCCTTGAGGATCCTCATCAGCACAATCGATTTTCAGAACCGGTTTGAGTTTCCCTATATTTGCGCTACCACAACGAGGAGCTATCTTTTACGCCAGAGGGAGATGGTGAAAAAAGTCGTGATGGCGCACATCGAGGCCACGCAATTTTTCAAGACCCACAAGGAAGACAGCAAAAAAATCGTTTCCAAATACAGCAGAATAACCAACGAGGCCTATCTGGAGGACGCCTACACCGCGAGCGCGAAACTCTATGAGCGGGTGCCGCTGGTGACTAGAGCCGGAGTTGAGACTCAAATTAAAGAAGCGATCAGCCGTAAGCCCGGCGCGCGTCTTCGCTTCGAAGACTTGGTGGATGAAAGCATTGTGCGGGAGTTGGAAAAAAGCGGCTTTATCGATAAAGTCTATAAGCAGTGAAATGTCACCGTTAGTGGGATTGGCACGGGAGTTTTTTCTGGCGTACTCGCGCAGAGAGTAGGGAATGTGCTATGACTCAGGCATATAGCCAGGCGACAGGCATGAGGCACTAGGCAATAGGGGGAAGGAGAAAAAACAGATATGCCGACCATTGATTCCGACGCCCATGTCGTTGAGTCAGAACATACCTGGGATTTCATGGAGCGGGCTGATCAAAAGTATCGACCCCTCATCGTGCGGCCTCGTGGTGAAGACGGCGGAGAATACTGGTTCGTCGACGGAAAGATACGCGGCTTGGTCCGGGTCGTTATGACCGCCCGGCAGCTCGTCGAAGTCTCGGAGCGTACGGGCCGTGTGATGCACACTCCCCGCGAAACCCGAGAGATGGAAAACGTGCCGGCCCGGCTGAGTCATATGGACGAGCTGGGTATCGACACCCAGGTGCTCTATCCCACTATTTTTATCGAGCAAGTAACCGACAAACCTGAGTGGGAAATCGCCATCTGCAAGGGCTATAACCGCTGGCTGGCCGACATTTACCGGCAAGGTCAAGGGCGCCTGCGGTGGATCTGCGTTTTGCCGCTGCTTGATATGGGCGCATCGCTGGAGGAGCTGCGGTTTTGCCGGCAGCACGGGGCCTGCGGCGTGTTCATGCGCGGCATCGAAGGAAACCGGCTCATCACCGATCCCTATTTCTATCCCCTTTACGAGGAGATGAGCCGCCTCAACCTGGCCGCGGGGGTGCACGTCGGCAACGGCAACCCGTACGTCATCGACCTGGTATCGCAGTACAACGGCGGAGGCAGTTTCTGGAAGTTCCGCCTGCCCGTCATCGGCGCATTCCAGTCGGTGATCATGGCCGGATTACCCGATTTATTCCCTGAGCTCCGGTTTCACTGGGCCGAGGCGGCCGCGCAATGGATACCCTATGTAGTCAAGGATTTGCAGCGCCGCTGGGCGGCCCAGGGGAAGAAATTGCCGGACAATCCGCTGAAGGAGTACCGGCAATATGTATCGTGCCAGACCGATGATGACGTGGACTACATCCTCAGGTACTCGGGCGAGGACAATATCGTCATCGGCACTGACTACGGTCACAACGATCAATCCACCGAGGTGGAAGCTCTGCGCAACCTGAAAGCTAAGGGGAGTATTACGCCGTCCCAGTACGAGAAGATCACCTACCACAACCCGAAGGCGCTCTTCGGCCTAACTTAGCGGGGATACCGGGCTTCGGCTTGAATCAATATGAATGGAAGTCAGCGAGCTTATTTTTTTCCCAGCGCCTCCGGATTCACCACGTTAATAGGCTTGCCCCCGGCGTAAGCGACGATCTGCTCGACGGCGTCGCCGTAGTAAGATTCATAACTATCGCGCTCGACGTAACCCAAGTGAGGCGTGCAGACAGCGTTGTCCATTTTGAGCAGAGGATGCGCCGCGCCGACGACCGGCTCGTCTTCGAAGACATCCACCGCGGCGAAGCCCGGACGCCCGGCTTTGAGCGCGTCCGCCAGCGCGCCCTCGGCGATGAGCCCGGCGCGGCTCGTGTTGACGATCAGCGCCGTTGGCTTCATCAGATCGAGGTCCTTGCGCGTCACGATGGCGCGCGTCTCCTTGGTCAGCGGGAGATGCAGGCTCACGATGTCCGATTCGCCGAAAAAGGACTCGCGGCTTGCCGCAACCTCGTATCCGCCTTCTCTCGCGCGCGCCGTCGATCCTTCCCGGCCCCAACAAACCACCCGCGCGCCGAAAGCCCGTCCCACGTTGGCCACCAGGCTGCCGATCTTGCCGAACGCGTAGATCCCCAACGTCTTGCCTTGCACGGCTGTGCCGATCGTCGATTGCCAGCGTCCCTCTTTCAATCGCTTTACCTCGTACGGGATGTGCCGGAGCGCGGCCAATATCAGTCCCCAGGTAAGCTCCGCCGTCGTATGCGGTCTGCCAGCCCCGCCCGCCAAGACCACAATCCCGCGCCGGGTGCAGGCCTCGACGTCGATATGCGCCGTCGCGCGCCCCGTCTGGCTTACGAGCTTCAACTTGGGCAGGCGCTCGATCACGGCGCTTGGAAAGCGGGAGCGCTGCTGGGTCAGCAGCACCGCTTCGGCATCTTTCAACCGATCGGCGAGCCGAACCGGATCTTTCTCGGTGTCGTTGTAGACGATCACGTCGTGGCCTTTCAGCTTCGCGTAACACTTGAGCGTGCGGAACGCATCCTGATAGTCGTCGATCACCGCGATCTTCATGACTGTTCTCCTTCTTTGGGGGGTAGTGTCAGATTGCCTAATAAGATCTGCTCGCCGCTTCGATCCCAAGCTGGTGAAGTCCTAATACGCGGTTGAAATACCTTGAATGAAGGCGAGAGCCTCGTTGGCTGCGTCCAACATGTGCTGCAGCCGTACGCGGTCATCCTTCCGCATATTGGACGCTGGCTGAGGAATGCACTTCTTCGCGGAAATATCGGCTTAGCTCTTTAGGGGTACGTAAATCAACCTTTCGACCTCCCAGCAGGGCCGAAAGTTCCCTTTCCATGCGGGCCAGATCGAAGAGACTTGGCGCTTGACCGGGCTGAAACTCAACCAAGAGATCAATGTCGCTATCTTCCCGGAGCTGGCCCCGCAGCGCCGAGCCGAAGAGGGAAAGTTTGCGAATCCGATTGCGTTTGCAGAACTCGGCAATCTTGTCGCGCGGGAGCTGAATATTGCCCTTCTCATTCATCTTAGAGTCATCATAGTGCGGCTATGTATCGGAATCAACCGCACTGTTGCCTGATGCCTCACGCCTATCGCCTATTCGAAGCACCCTCGGGAAATTCGCCAGATCCTCAGCGCCCTGGGGCAATTTATCGACTCGGCCTCCCCTTCCAGGTGATAGTTGCGTATTTGCGCAATTGAGCAAATGTGGCAGGGTCGGTCGTTGGAGTCATCGAGAGGGTCGAGGGTCAGGCATGCCTTATTGACGTTCTTCGCACATCGGGTCGGGGATGAGTATGGATTTATTTCCTCTAAAATCAAGGTGAATCGCATAACCTGCCGGAAGCGGCCGAGGAAACATTGAGCCGCAGCTCTTGGGAGCGCTGGAGGTAAATTTCAGAAGGCCCGGGTCGTGATGGCTCGGGCCTGGGTATTGACTTATTATCCTGTAACTTACTTCAGCCACCCAGCTTCTCTGTAGGCTCTAATCGCGCCGGGATGGAGAGGGACGCCGCCGATTTCAAAGGCGGCGGGGCCTTTGGCGCGCAAGGGCTCGAAGAGATCCTTAATACCTTTGAAGAGGGGATTTAGCTTCGGGAGCGTCTCCAGATTTTCGGCGATGGTCTTCGCCAAGTCATAGACAGTTTTTTCTTGCACTCTCTCGTGCGTCACGATGACATTGACGACGCCGATTTGAGCCACGTCCTCCGTAACGCCGCGAAAGGCTCCCTTCGCTATCTTGATGGGCCGATAGAAAGACACCTCCGACAGAATCTTCTCTAGCTGCCCTGGGGCGTAGGGGACGACGCGGACGTCGGCCCGTTCGCTCAGATCGGTCATCACTTGATTGGGAATCGGACGTTGAAACTGCGCATCGATATCGCCCGCGATCAGGGCCTCTGCTCCTTCGGCGAAGCCGAGGTAAACCGGGGTGAAGCTATCGAAGGAAATGCCCAAGACTTTAAA
>JAHFAP010000250.1 GCA_023250495.1 Deltaproteobacteria bacterium
CGCCACGAGCAGGCATTTCGTATAGAAGTCATGGTGCTCGCCCTCGTTGTGGCCGCAGGACTCTGGCTGGGCAAAGACGGCGTTGAGCGCGCGTTATTGATCGGGAGCTGGCTTTTAGTGGTCGTGGTCGAGCTGATCAATTCGGCGCTCGAGGCCGTGGTGGACCGCATCGGTCCGGAGCGCCACGAGCTTGCGGGGAGGGCTAAGGATCTCGGATCCGGCGCTGTATTCTGCGCGATTCTGTCAGCCGTCGCCGTGTGGGCGCTGGTTTTGTGGCCCTAGCGGTCATGGTTGAGAAGCGACAGCTGAGGCCTTAGCCTGTGCTCTCCGCGTCGGAACTTTCTCAGGTGAAAACCCCGCTATACCTTCAAGGTTGGACTGGACGGCGCAATCTGTAGGGCGGTTGTATACCGGCCGGTCTTGAGTAGATGTTCAGCTATCTCAAGTAACGCGATCGCGTTTCGGCTGTAGTTGTGCTGATTGGGTGTCAGCGGAACCGCTTTCCATGGTCCCAGTCCGTCACCCCGTTCGAATACCAGCTCCTTACCGGATTCGGCAATTACCGTGAGATGAGGTCCGGAGAGGATTCCGTATCGCTTTTTGTTGTAGATCATGATCGCCATCCCGTCATCATTCTCGCGGCTGAGGATTTCCTGGCCGAAAAAGGGGCTGCGGTAGCTCCCGCCGAGAATGGCCATGATCGTGGGGGGAATATCGAGCTGGCTGGTCACGCGCGGAATCCGCCTGGACCGGATGTGTTTTGGGGCGAGGAAGAGCGCAGGAACGCGGTATTCATCGACCGGGATCAGCTCCCGCCCGCGAAGGTGGACGCCGTGGTCGCCCACGAACACGAACAGCGTATCGTCGAAATAGGGGGCCGTGCGCGCTTGGCGGATGAACTGGCCGAGCGCGTAATCGGCGTAGAGAAAATTGTTCAGCTCCTCGTATTTGAAGCCGGGCGGGACGGGCGTCGCAGGCGGGAGCGGTTGGATACGTCCCTCGGGATACTCCCACGGCGAGTGCAACGAAACGGTGAGGATCGTTGCGAAGAAAGGCTTCCCTTGGCCCGCGTATCTGCGGAATTCCCGGTCCGCGCGGCGGAACAGATCCTCGTCGGAGGCGCCCCATGGGGTGCGGAAATCGACTTGGTCGAAGTCCTTCTCTTCTATGAAGACATCGAATCCATTGCCGACAAAGAAAGCTCGCATGTGATCAAAGATTCCCTGACCTCCGTACAGAAACAGCGTGGCATAGCCGCGCGCCTTGAGCGGGGTCGCTAAGGTGGCAAAGCCCTGGCGGGCTTGGGGACGACGCACCACACTGACGCCCGGGAGCGGCGGAAAAGATGCGATGGCCGCCTCCAACGCCTGGATGGTGCGCTCACCCGTGGCGTAGCAGTTTTCAAGCAGGATTCCCTCCAAGGCCAATCGGTCCAGTTCGGGCGTGAGCGCAGGGGAGCCCCCCACCGCGCCGACCAGACGACTGGTGAAGCTTTCCATGACGATGACCACCACGTTAAGGGGCTTAACCCGCTCTTTTCCCGCCACCAGACGGACCAGGGGATTGGGCGAGTCGTCGGTCAGCCGGCCCTGTGCTGAAAGATAGTCGCGCGCGCGGCGCGTCGCCTCGGGCATGGACAGAAGTGGGAGGAGCGATTTGAGATTGCCGTATTGCTTCTTGGAGTGCTGCGCCCATTCGTAGAGAACGTTGAAGATCCCCGAGGCGGCGATCTCGTTGGCGACGCGGTTCGTGGTCACCGCCGCGGCGCTGGGGTTGAGCGGGCGTCGATCCAAGGTCCCGCGTGCGGCGAAGGCTGCAAGGAGAAGAAGCAACAACGTTCCCAGTTGATCCCAAGGCCTGGGATAGAGAGCCCCGGGCGTTGCGATCGTGCCGGTCTCGAGCGCAGCCAGCCGGCTGAGGAGAAACAGGCAAACCCCGGTTCCGACGGCGGCCAGGAGCAAAATCCGAATGACCGGGTAATCTTTTGCGATCGTTCGAAGCACTTCGGGATCCGACCCGTGCTCCAGAACGAGGTAGTTCGGGCGGAAGTCGTAGTAGCGGAAGAAGTAGACACCGGCGGTTTCGGCCAGGAATATCAAAAAGAACAAGACTCCCGCATAGGTTAGAAGCGCCGGCCGCAGGAGCGGGATCCACCCCTCCGGGACAAGGAGGAGAATCGTGATGATGATCAGAGTTCCTCGGCTCACCATCAGACTGTCGAGATGAAACCCCACCAGGAATAACTTGAGCCGCTGCGTTCCCGAGAGCTCGCCCAGGTCGGAGAGCCTTTCACTCAAGAGCCAAACGCGAAAGCCTGTAAAGACCGCCAGAGCCATCGCAGCGACCCAAAAACAGAAGGCCGCTCGCGGCAGGGTTGAAGCCAACGTTTCGAGAGAGTTGAGCATGCATATCCTCGCTACTCAAAAACAGATGGCTTGTCAAAGGTTGGCGGTGGAAGAGGCGCGGTGGAACATCTTCAAGGACGTTGATATGAGATCCGGGCCGGCCACGAGCTAGAAACCGAAGAGCGAGAAGAGAAATCTCGCCCGTCCCAAGATGGTCAGGCTGGATCTAATATCCCACAGGTTAATCAAGCTGAAGAAGGTCCAGACCCCCGCGATTCTTCTGAGCTTGCGGAAATCCGCCATCCCAGCCTTCCCAGCCCCGACCTTGCCCCTCTGCTTCTGCTGGCGGAGCATGGAAAAGTAGATGCCGAGGCTTAACAGAGCGCAATAAAATAGCCGCGGACCGAGATGTCCCCAGAGCTCTGCCCACTGTCCTGCGATGAGATCGTTCTTCGCCTGCAGCAAGTGATAGTACATGTTTCCCACGAAGGCTGCGGCGAAGACCGCAGCGAGCATTCTGAGCCTGAGCGACTTGCGGAAGCAGCGTGCGTAGGTGGGGAAGAAAAAAAACTCTACCAGCAGTTCTTTGAAGTAGTAGTAGTACCTGTTCCAGAAATCGATGATCGATTCCGCTAACAGCGGCTTGTAAGTATTGCGGAACACGTTGAATCCGAACAGGCGCAGGACTCCGATCCACTGGTGGCCCCGTGCCGCGATAATGAGCGTGTCCCAGACCAGCTCGAAGTAGAGACTGGCCCATGTGGTGAGCCACGAGGCGGCGACCTCACCATTAGCGATTCTCTTTAGCCGCGGGATTCCGAGGCCGTACCCTCCAACCAGGGCGGTCAAGGAATTCTTCGCATCCGCGTAAACCAGCCCGCCCAGGAGCAGTAGAGACAACTCCCAGAGCCCGGAGAGGATCAGCAGCTTGATCCCGGCTAGACCGGAGCGGGCGTAGGCTTGGGCCGATTGAGCTTCGCACTGGGACAAGTAGTCCCAACCTTTGCCGGCCGGGGTGTTGGTCCCTCCCCATATGGGCCAGAGATAAAATAGATGGTCGCGAAAGGAAGTCCCCGCGGCTCTGCCCCGCTGACCCGACATCAACATATAACCGCAGCGCCAGAGGAGATAGGGCAGAGACAGAGCGATCAGAGCGAGAACCGTCCTCCACAGGCCCGCCTCCTCCGGAGTCATCCAGATCGCCGCCACCATGAGCCAGAAAACCATGTGCAGCGAGAGCTGCGGGCGGCGCCTCACGGGCGCCGGGAGCCTGCGGAAATGAGTCGCGGAAAGGTAGCATAGGTAAACCAGTCCCAGGAGCAGGGGCATAGCGGCGGCTGGCGCCAGCCATGTCGTCGCCGTTAAGTAGTCGCGCCATGGAGCGTGCCGGTGGAGCAAACCCATCATGCCGGCCAGGAGCGCGCCGAGAAACAATGCCTGCCTGCGCCGTATTGGCGTGAGCCACGCGACCATCCGCCGGCTTTGCACCCAAGCCAGCAGTTTTTCGTTCTCGTGCAACTGAGAGATCGCCCGCACGGCGTCGCGGCAGCTCTTGACCTTCATCATGCCGTCTTGCTGCGTTCGATCAGGTCCAGGATGGCGCCGACAGCGCTAAGCGCCGCCGGATCCACACCCGTCTCACGAAAGTCCATGTCGTAGGTCTGCTCGAGATAAAGGACGATCTGCAACAAGGCGAGCGAATCAATGAGTCCCGATTCGACCAGGCGTTGGTCCTCATCGATCTCCTCGATCGGGCGATCCGGCCTCTGGATCGTTCGGAGGAACTGGATTAAATCCGCCTTACGCTGTGGTCGGTCGCCGGCCATCTTGTTCTTTGAAAGTCGCAGCGCGCGCTTTCGGGTGCGGCTCGTTCAGGGCTGCTCCTTCTCGGAAATGTGGAGGATCTTTTGCAGATCCAAGGGCGGGATCTGCGCGCACTTCTCCATCACTGCGCTTCGGTCGACCTTGCCGCGAGAGGTGCGCGGGATGGAATCCATGAGGTACCATCGTCTGGGCATCTGGTGCTCTCCCAGGTGGCGCTTCATCCAATGATAAAGCTCGCGGATCGTTGCGTTGTCATGGTTTTTGAGAGCTACCGCCAGCCCGATCTCCTGCCCGTAGATGGGATCGTCGAACCCGAAGGTGGCCACATCCGCGGTCTGGGCAAAGCGCTCGACGACCGAGTCGATATCGGCCGGATAGATTTTCATTCCGCTCTTGTTGATCTCTTCCCGCACTCTTCCTCTGAGATAGAGCCGACCGCGCTCATCGAG
>JAHFAP010000001.1 GCA_023250495.1 Deltaproteobacteria bacterium
AAGATCATCAACGCCTCTTCGAGCACTTTTTTCAAAGGCAACGAAGACTTCCTCCATTATGTCAGCTCAAAGGGCGCGGTCGTCGCCATGACCCGCTCCCTGGCCCGTGAGCTGGGAGAACACAACATCAACGTCAACGCCATCGCCCCGGGACAGACTTTGAGCGAGGCGAACCTCAAGCGGGGGGACCAAGTCGATGCCAATTCACTTCGGATCCGACTGCTAAAAAAGCGGCTCTATCCCGAGGATCTGGTGGGCACGATTATCTATCTTAGCTCTTCCGACAGCGATATGATGACAGGCCAGGTCCTCCTCGTGGACGGAGGAACCGCATTCCACTAAACAAATAGCGAAGAAGCCGTCAGCGATCAGCACCCAGCTAACCCTCACCCTTGCCCTCTCCCTCAGGGAGAGGGTTGGGTGAGGGAATCCGCTCGAAGCAGAGAGCTGATGGCTGAAAGCTATTTGCTGTTTTTTTCCTGCAGTTGCCTTTTCCATCCCAGGGTCCTGGCCTTGGCGCCGATCTCCTCCGCTTCCGCGATCATTCCCTTGCGCTGGTAAAAAATCGACAAGCTGGTATAGGCCAGCTCGTCATCGGGACTCGCTTCGATCAGCTTCTTACCAACCTCTATCGCCTCGTCCAGCCTACCCTGGTGGGCCAGGGCCATGGCAAGGGCATGCAGGCAGTCCGCATAGTCCGGCTCTTCCTCCAGCGCCTTTTGATACGCCTGGATAGCTTCGTCCAACTTGCCCTCGGCAAACAGATCCATTCCACGATTGTAGTAATCCTCTTTTGCCATTGCAGTTCCCCAATGGGTTTGCCTTTAGGCGCGGCCCTCAGTGGTTTTGAGGGCCCCTTGCTCTCCACGGCAGTGCTGGAGGATAATTTTCTTCAGTCGATCGGGATCAATCGGCTTCTTGAAGATCACGCATTGCAGGCCCTCCAAGCAGCTCCGCTTGATGACATGGTCCTTATCATAGTAGAAGGCCGTCATGAGGATGACCGGTAAGGTAGGGCGTTTTTTCTTCACGGCGCGATAGACGTCGTATCCATCCATGTCCGGCATGACGACGTCGCTCAGAACCAGATCGAATTCCCTCCCGTCCAACAGCTCTATCGCCTTTTGACCCGACGGCGCAGTCTCTACGACGCAGCTCTCTTTCTGGAGAAGATCCTTTAACGAACAGCAGACGCCGAGGTCATCATCGACGACCAACAGCCGAAGACCTTCCAGGGAAAAGCCCCCGACTTGCTTATCGCCTTCTTCTGTCTTCGGTGAACCCGTCACCCCTAAGTCCGCCATCATCCTGCCATCGAAATATTCCTTCGTCCCGTACTCTCCTCCTTCCGCCATGTCGCCTATGCGGCGGGTGATCTCCTGGATCTTCTTGAGCTGCTGCCCCACCGACTCCAGCCGCTCGGACTCGACCACATACTCTTCGTCGGTCGCCACCCGGCCCACGTACTGCTGCAGGAGGTCAAGCTGATTCACCAACACCTCCAGCGAGTTGTTAATCTCATGAGACAGGCCGATGGCGATCTCGCAGAGCGTGGCCAGTTGATCCCGGCGCCTGATCCCGCGGATATCCTTAGCAAAGCCGATCGAGCCGAGCTCGCCGCCCTCCTCGCCGTAGATGATGGAAGCCGAAATCGCCACCGGGATTTGCCTGCCTTCTTTGGTCTTGAAAGTTGTTTCAAAGTTGCAGACCTTCCCTGGCTCACCTCCCTCGCCGCGCCTCATGGCCGCCATCACCTTTTGCGCTTCCTCCTGCGTCGGGTAAATCACCATGACGCTCTTCCCAAGCACCTCCTCTGGCGTAAAACCCAGGTCCTGTCTGGCGCCATCATTGTAAAAGATGATCGTCCCCGATCGGTTAACGGCGATGATAATGTCCGGGCAGCTCTCGACCAGCTTCTGGAAGTACTCTGCAGGTAACGACATACGGATCAGTAATTCAGCCTTTATAAGCCTTTTGCTCAAAGGATTGCAAGTCCTGGAAAAAAATCAGCTTGACACCCCGCTCGATCCAATCCTATAAATCTCCCCTAAATCTCTCCGCTTTCTCATGCGCCCGACACGCGACACAAGACAACTGAACTGGCTTCTCGCCTGGGCGGTCGTTTTCTGCGACATCGGCACCTCCGTCTACTATGTGCCGGGGATCCTCTACGGCCACGTGCGCGACGCCACGCCCTTTTTCGTGCTTCTCACTACAGGTGGCTTCATCCTGCTCGCGCTTAAGTATATCGAAATATCCTGGCGCAATCCTGAAGGGGGTGGGGTAGTCACAATCACGACCAAGGCCTTCGGCCCTATGTGGGGCTGCCTTGGAGGTATGCTGATCACTGTAGACTATTTTCTCACCACGGCGATCTCGGCGGTCTCGGGCTTCCAGTACATGGGGAGCCTTTTCCCAACGCTCGATTCTTACCTTGTATGGCTCGCGATGTCCGGGGTGCTGGCCCTGGCTATACTGAACATCATCGGCATCCGCGAGAGCGCGGCCGCGGCCATGATCATGGCCATCAGCGCCCTGGGAGTGGATCTGGTCGTTATTGCGTTCAGCCTCGGGCATATGCAGCTCGCCGATTGGTCAGCTCTCCTGGGCCACATGCGAACCGCGAAGCAGCTCTCCTCTTATGAACTGCTCGCCGGCTTTGCCGCGGCGTGGCTTGCCTTCTCGGGATTGGAAAGCATCAGTCAGATTAGCCCGGCGATGCGCTTCCCCTTGCGCCGTACCACGCGTTTTGCCATGGCCGCAGTGATCCTGACCATGGTCCTCACCTCTCCGATCCTCACCGCTCTGTCTGTGACCGTTTTGTCCCCCGACATAAAGGCGACCCAGAGCGAGCGCTTCATCTCCGAACTCGGATTACTCTCGGGCGGGTTTGGAGTCAAACTGGCAGTCGTCTTGACTGCTTCCACCCTGCTACTGTTCGCCTCCAACACGGCTATCATCGGCTCCTACCACGTCTTTCTCGCGCTGGCGAACCGGGGCTTCCTGCCCCAGGTTATTGCCTTGCGGAACGCCGCCTTCAACACGCCCCACATCGCGATACTCATTTCCACCTCGGTCCCGATCCTGGTCATCCTCATGACACAAGGAAAATTAGTCCTGCTAGGAGACATGTATGCCTTTGGTCTCCTCGGGGCCTTTGTCTTTTCTTCACTCAGTTTGGACGTGATTCGCTGGCGACTCGGCCGGCGCGACTTCGGTTTTTGGGTCGGAATTTTTACCACGGCGATGGTCATGCTGGCCTGGGGGATCAATCTCATCGAGAAGGACCTCGCGACCCTCTTCGGCGGGACGGTTACCGTCATCGGCATGCTGGTGGCTGTGGGAGTCCGCAGGGGCTGGTTTATCGACATCCTGCACCAGATCCCCGCCATAGAGCGTCTCCAGGCTCGCGCCTATCGGGCATCTGAGAACTTGGTCGAGGAAGAGCTGAAAGGTCTGGTGACCTTGGCCGAGGCGGTGGACCTTAAACCGCTTTTCCCTGCCTCAACTCTGCTGGCGCTCAGGGGAGAAAGTTCGCGTCTCATTCAAGAGGGAATCGCCCGCGCCAAGGGCAAAGGGGAGTCCGCTGTCTATTGCATTTACGTAGAGGAGTGGCCGGGGCTTTTCAACGGAGAAACGCCGCATATGCCGAACGAAGAAGGAATCAGAACCCTCAGGCACGCGCTCCAGGAAGTGCGGGGAACGAACATCGAGATCATCCCGATCTGGACGATTTCACACAATGCCGCCGAGACGATTGCCAGGGCGGCAAAAGAGCTCGAGGTAGATGCCGTTTTCGTCGGCGTCACCCGCCGCTCCGCTTTTTATCACATGCTCCGCGGCCATGTCGTGAAGGGACTAATGAACCGGCTGCCGCATAACTGCCACTTGATGATCTGCAACTAGGAAGGCGGAAGGCAACAGCGAGAGACTCTTTTCCCTCTGCCTACTGTCTACTGTCTACTGTCTACTGTCTACTGTCTACTGTCTACTGTCTACTGTCTACTGTCTACTGCCTACTGCCTACTGCCTGTTTGTACAGCGTTTCGTAACCATCCACCATGTTTTCCACAGAGAAGTTTTCTTGAACCCACCGCCGGCACTGTTTTCGATCTAGCTTGTCTATCGACGACAGGGCATCCACCATCTCATCTTCATCGCGCGCGAGATACCCCGTTTCACCGTCCTTGATGAGCTCGGGCATGGCGCCCCGTGGATAGGCGAGCACCGGAGTTCCCGCGGCCATCGACTCGGCGACAACCATCCCGAACGGTTCGTCCCACTGAAGCGGAAAGAGAAAACCTCTCGCGCGGCCCATCAACTGCATGAGTTCGGCGTAGGGCATCGTCTCGACGTGGCGAATCTGCTTGCCATCGATGTGTGGCTTCACCTGTCTGAGAAAATAGTCCTCGCTCCAGGGCAAATGAGTCGTCACCTGGCCGACGATGAGGAGCCGCGCCTTCGCCTTTTTTGCGATCCGGATCGCTTCGGCAATGCCCTTGCCGGGAGTTATGCGACCGACGATGATGAAAAAATCTTCAGGCGTATCGTTAAAAGGAATCTCATCCACATCGATCCCGTTATAAATCACTGGCAGGCATTCATCTCCCAACGTTCTGGCTTGAGCCCGGCTGATGCAGACTGGAAAGCAACTCCGAAAATGCTCGCGATAATACTGATGGATCTCTTTCTCGATATAAGCGTAGGTGATGAGAGTGGGGGTCTTCGTAGAGACAGAGAAATAAGGAGCCAGTGTGGGCCAGTGAGCGTGGATCAGATCAAAACGGTCCGCTTGCCGGTAAAGGTTGTAGCTGTTCCGTGCCTCGAACTCCTTTTCGAGATAAAAAGTGGACTGGGGATCATCCAAGCTGGCTACGGGCAAAACCGATTGAACCGGACAATCAACCTCTGAATCTCCGGCGGCAAAAAGCTCTACCTCGTGGCCGCGCCGGGTAAGATGCCGGCAGAGATAATAGACGATCCGCTCGGTCCCGCCGTGGCTCTTCGGCGGGACCGAGAGATAGATGCTCGAGATCTGCGCGATCTTCATGTGAATATCTCGAAACTATTATAAGTCGGAACGCGTCGCAAGAAGTCCTTTGGAAGCACTTGTTAAAGATATCCAGCTCGCATAAAATCGCCGAAAATCTAAGAGCATAGAACGCTCAGACAATTTACGTGACAAACCTAGTTCCAACCGAGCGAATTGAGCGCTCAATTCTTCTCATTCGAGGGCACAAAGTGCTGCTGGATGCCGATCTCGCCTTTCTCTATGGTGTTGAACTCCGCGTGTTAATTCAGGCGGTCAAAAGGAATATTGACCGCTTTCCGGCTGATTTTATGATCCAATTGACAGCAGAGGAATATCATTCTTTAAGATCACAATTTGTGATCTTAAAGCTTGGGCGTGGTCAACACCGAAAGTATCTACCGTACGCATTCACTGAACAAGGCGTTGCCATGCTTTCGAGCGTTCTCCGGAGCAAGCGTGCAGTCCAGGTCAACATCGAGATCATGCGGGCCTTTGTTCGCTTGCGCCAACTACTTGCCTCAAATGCTCAACTGGCCCGGAAACTCGAGGCGCTGGAAAAGAAATACGATGCTCAGTTCAAGGTGGTCTTCGACGCTATCCGCCAACTGATGGCTTCCCCGGAACCAAAGCGCCGCAAAATTGGATTTCTGGTAAGAGAAAGGGCCGTAAAATACAGAAGGTTAGAAATTGACCCGAGGCGTTAAGAACCTCGATCAGCAGAGGAAACGGCTAGATCAGGAGAGATTGTCTAGATTATCGTACCTTACCGCAACCGTCTCAAAGATCGGCGGGCTCGATGACTGGCAGAAACTTGAGTAGCGCTACTTGGCTGTGGATGCGGAAAAGACATAACTCGTTTATCATTGTCAAACCGAAACTGAGCCAATCGTTCTTTCCACTAGGCCAGTTTGACTCGTAAGCCTCGGGAAGGCGCAAGCATGAGCCAGGATTTCAGCCGACTAGATTCTAGCGACCAACGTGCAAAGCTCGCTGCGCAGTCGATTGAGAAGCTACGAACAAAACTACTCGATCTGACAGGTCGGAATCCCCTTCTCAATTATCGGCATAGTGATAGAGCCCGGGCGCAAATTCGCGTCATCGACGAAGTCCCCGACGTTATCTATTCCCGCCTATCGGACGGAGGAGAGCTTTCTTTTCGTGCAGTCGACGAACCACCCGACGAACCGAAAGACGAAAAAACCGACGACTTTCAGATGGCGCTTGAGGCCGCACGCCTGGAAGATCCTGAGTACCTTGAGGGCACCAAGAAATTGGAGGGTGATGACCCTAACAATCCTGTTTTTTCCCGACTCGAACGCAACTTGAAGGACCGAGTCCGGCTAAAATTAGGTCTTTCACCTCGGTTAACTCGCGCCAACATCTCAGTGGCCGACTGCGCAAAAATGCAGGGCCTGAATCCCTCTTACGATCTTCCGTTTCCCGACGGGTCATTAGGAGAACAACACGACGACAAGGAAATTCAGACCCTTCTGTTCCCTGATCGAATGGAGGCTAAGCTTTCGGCCTTGCGCGACGGCGCGCGGCGGGCAATCGAGGAGCAAGGTATTAATACCTTTTTCGGCGCCTATGGTTTCCTGGAGTGGTACGAAGCGCCGCAATCCGAAAAGCCCCTTTATGCCCCGCTACTGTTGCAACCTCTGGAAATTGAGAGAGTCTTGTACCGTGGGCACTGGCGCTACTTTGTGCGGGGTACGGGGGAGGAGACGACTTACAATATTACTCTCGCTGAGCGCCTCAAGCAGGACTTTGCTCTGGATTTGCCAAAGTTTGGGGAAGACGACAGACCCGAAAGCTATTTTGTCACGGTAGAACGGGTGTTTTCGAAGCAGAAGAACTGGCGGGTACGTCGCTTTCTTACTTTCGGTCTGTTCTCGTTCGGCCGTCTCGTAATGTGGCACGACTTGGCCGCTACCCGGTGGCCAAATGAAGCCGGCCCACCAACGAATCCTCTCGTGGCGACACTCCTTGCTGGAGGTGGCGGTGGCGACAACGTGCATGCAGACGATTACCCGGTCGATGAGCCAGAATGGGCTGAGAAGTTGCCGCCGCTAATTCGTAGCGCCGACTCCAGTCAGATGTCAGCCATCCTTAGATGCGATGGCTGGGAAGAATCTTGCCATTAAGGGACCGCCCGGTACAGGCAAGAGTGAGACAATCACGAACTTAATCGCAGCTGCTCTTTCAGCTGGTAAGCGCGTACTTTTTCTAGCTGAGAAAATGGCGGCACTTAACGTTGTTAAAGACCGACTTGATCAAGCCGGCCTAGGAATTTTTGTCTTGGAGTTGCATTCAACAAAAGCCAAAAAGAAAGACCTTCTTAAGAATCTGGCTCAACGACTTGAGCAACAAAAAAAGATCCGACCTCCGGCACGAATTGCGGAAGAACGTTGGGAGCTAGAACGACTAAAAAGAACCCTGACGAAGTACGTTAATCTGCTCAACACGCCCTTTGGAATAACGGGCAAAACTGTTCAAGAAATTCTCTGGGCAGTTCAACGTGCGAGAAGGAATGGCTTTCCCGAGGCAATAGATCGTGTGGTTCTCGATCACGTGGTCGATTTGACCTTAAAGGATCTTGAGCGGGGTCAACAAGCACTGACGAGTCTAGAGAACGTTTGGAGCGAGATTTCGGTTCGTTGGAACTCCCCTGATCTTCACCCTTGGTCCTGGGTTGAGGCTGTCCTATCGCCTTTTGAAAATGAAGAGCTGGTCTCAGCAACGAAGGTTTGGCGGGACCAAGTTGTGCAGCTCATCTCAATAGCCACCGAGGCTAATGAAATTTCGGTCGGCATAAGTGTTGAGGCGCCAACAACTGCTCAACTCGAGACTGTGCGCAATACGATAGCCAGCCTTCCTCATGATGTGCCAGACAATCCCGATACGAGGTTATTGGCGCCTTTACAGGACAGCGATCTTCGCCGACAGGTTCGTGTCTATCACGACCTGTGCGTGCAGCGAGATGCAATCCAGCGGAGACTTTCAACAGTGGTTTTGACCATTCCCCCGACGAGCCGACACAAAGACATAGCTGAACTTGCCGAGCTAGTGTCAGTGCTCGGTGCCAGCGAACGATCTGTGGGTGAAATGCAGGATATAAAAAGAGAGGCTGAACAGGCCCACAAAGAATGGGAAGCGATTCAGCGTGCATGCAATGAACTCAAATCTGTTTTAGGCGTTGCTTCATGTGAAACCCACAGTGACCTAAAGCTAGCGCTTGAAGCTGTTGCTCTCGTCGGTGCTACCCCAAAGTCTATTTTGGGACAGCGTCGGCCAAAGCTTGCAGAGGAGGAAGCGGAAGCAGTTCTTCGATGGGCACTTGGCCATTGCAGGGAACTGTCTGAAAAACGTGGCCATCTGGAAAAGCAATTTGATCTCCGACGAGCAGGGGACCATGCCCAACTGCGTAGAAGCGCATTTGTGTTGCGGGAAAGTAACTTTCTACGCCGGTTAGGGTCAACTTACAGGCAAGCCAAGCGCACGTGGCGGGATCTAACATTTGCGCCCAGGAAGCTATCCAGGGAAACGATGGCTCAGGAGCTCGAAAAACTTGCCGCTCATTTGGAGGAGGTAACGTCGTTTGTTAGTCACCGCCAAATAAGTGAGCTCCTTGGCCCTCACTTCGATGGTCTCAATACCGACTTCGAAACCTTTCTCCGTACCTCGGAATTCTTAATTTCTGCTAGGAAGTTAACAGCAGGCACGGACGACCTACGCTCAGGACTCCGAGCTTTGCTGTTGGGTGGCCAACTTGAAGACCTTGACCAAGTTTGCGAGGTTGCTCAGAGTGAAACAATCCGCGCGTTGAGAAGGGGATTAGAGGTACTTTCTGCCAGAAAGGCAGAGAGTCTTCGAGATGCTGCCCTTGAGATCGACCGCTGCGTGCAAGCGGCGTCTCGCTTAGCCAGCGTTACCCCCGAGATCGATATCGTTCCTAGTATCAAGCTGAAGTGTCTTGAGCAGCTTGCAGAAGACTTAGCCGAGCTAGTCCGTATTGAGGCCGAAAGGAGAGCACTCTCGGCGGTCGAGGAGGCAATTGGAGCCACGGGACTGGATCCTGTTGTAGATATGGACGTCGTAAAAATAACAGTCGACTTTGGCGATGACTTGGCCGCGGCCTTGCCAGGAGATCAACCTGCATTGACGCAATACCTGTTTTCGGAGGCTGTTAAAGAACGCCTCCCGAGACTTAAAGCATTGGGCTCGAGTATCGAATCAAGAATTGGAGCGAAGGTTGCGGCGCGTCAGCAAGTTCTCAGGCTGGCAGGAACAAGTGCAGGTTTCTTTGGGGCCGAATTCTCCCGTATGCCGTTGGATGCGCTGATGACTCGTCTTGACAGGGCGCTTGAGAAAACAGAAGAACTCACTGCCTGGGATAAGTTCATAAGGGTCAAGACGGAGGTGGTAAACGAACGCCTCTGGGAGATTATTTAGGCTTACGATGGAGAACCCCTCGTGGACCTTGGCGAAGCCTATGGGAGGGTTTTCTGGCGCTCGTTGGCGAGGAAAGCCTTTGAACAACACGCCGAACTTAAAAGCCTTTCAGGCACCACCCAGGACAGGGCACGGGATCGGTTCCGCGCAACTGACCAAAGATTAATGGAGTTAAGCCGACAGGAGCTCGCTGCTAAGCTCTGTCGTATGGATCCTCCTCTTGGCAATGACACGGGGCCGATGAGCGAATGGATCGAGCTTTCCCTGATTCGTCGACAGTCTCAGCTGCAGCGTCCACGTATTGCCATCCGGGATCTGCTTCGGCGCGCAGGGCGAGCCGTGCAAGTTCTTAAACCCTGCTGGATGATGTCGCCGATTTCAGTAGCCCAGTTCCTGGAACCTGAGAGTGTGGTGTTTGACATAATCGTTATCGATGAGGCGAGCCAGGTCAGGCCCGAAGAGGCTATCGGAGCGATTGCTCGTGGTCGTCAAGTCGTTGTTGTCGGCGATCCGATGCAGCTCCCGCCGACGGCGTTCTTCGAGCGAATTGATGCTTTTGACGACGAGGAGCAGTTAGATCTGGACGAAGAATCAATTCTAGATATGGCACTAGCTGCTTTTTACCCATTCAGACATCTGTGTTGGCATTACCGAAGCCGGCATGAAAGTCTGATTGCCTTTTCCAACAAGCAATTTTACGACGATCGCCTGATCGTTTTCCCATCATCAAGCCACGATGGTCGCCTCGGCGTAAAATATCACAAGGTGAACGCCGTTTACCAAGGTCGCGGCGGTAATTCACAAGAAGTGCGCATAGTAGCGGAGGCAGCTATCGATTTCATGAGATCCCGCCCGGATTGGTCGCTCGGCGTCGCAACTGTTAACCTCGAACAAGCCGAGCTCTTACGCCTGGAGATAGACAGGCTGGTCGTACGGGATCAGGAGGCACAGAAATATATTCAGCAGTGGGAGGCAACGCTCGAACCGTTCTTCGTGAAAAATTTGGAGAACGTCCAAGGTGATGAGCGCGACTGCATTATGATCTCTACCGTCTACGGCCCGAATCAAGCAGGGCAAGTTATGCAACGTTTTGGCCCCATCAACCAAAAGACTGGCCACCGGCGCCTCAACGTCCTGTTCACCCGGGCCAAGTATCGTGTGGATCTCTTTACTTCTTTGACCTCAGCTGATGTGCACGAAGACGAGCATGTAAGCTACGGAGTTAAGACACTAAAAGCTTATTTGGAATATGCGGCAACGGGGCGTCTGGAGTCAGGTACGGTCACAGAGAGACCCCCGGATTCAGACTTTGAGATTTTCGTTGCTGAAGCCCTTAAGTCCAAAGGCTACGAAGTTGTACCGCAAGTTGGGGTGGCAGGCTTTTATATCGACATCGCCGTGAAACATGCCTCCTACCCGCACGGTTACCTCGCTGGTATTGAATGCGACGGCGCTACCTATCATTCAGCTAAATCAGCGCGTGATCGCGACGCCCTGCGTCAGGAGATCCTCGAGGGCCTAGGCTGGAAGCTTTATCGAATTTGGTCTGTAGATTGGTTCAATAATCCAAAGGCTGAGTTGGCAAAGTTAATCAAGTTTCTCAAGGAACTGCTGCATGGAGAGCAGTCTTTGTCTAGCAACAACCTGCCAATCCCAGGGATAAAATTCCCGACTCCTCAAGATGATTCAATCACATCGACCGCTAAAGAGTCCGCCCCAGGTCAAACCGAAGCTACCTTTCCTGACGACCGGGAAGAAAAGGCTCGTAAATCTCCTCTGTTGGCGGACGACGTAGAATGGGTAGTCACGAGGGGAGCTGCAACCTTCCGCAGATTGCGAAGATGGGGATTGGAAAATGGCAAGTTGCAGGAATCGGAACAAAAGCTGCTCTATTGGACTGCGCATGATTTGGACCGAAAGAAAAAGCCGTCTCCAGCGAACGCCCGTAAAGTAAGACGCATTTTCGAAAAGGCAGTAAGGGACGGCTTTGCTGAGGGATGATCAGTGTTGGATCATGGGGCCTGGCTTTGATTTCTCAACAATCCTTAACCTCTTCTTTGCAAATTCCTCCCAAAACGCTTAATTGAGTAACTTCACTTCACCATTCCGACAGTCTTAAAGAAACCCGCTTTCTCAAGAGCCTCGACAAACGAGTTGTCGAAAAACTCCTTCGGGTCGGAATTCTTGGCTTGCGGGAATTCCTTTTCATCCATATAGCCGAACTGCGCCTGGATGGCATCCGGCCGCACGGCGAGACTCATATCCCAATACGGCGCGAAGGCGTCGTAAGTTCCATCGACCGTCGGCGCGTCATCGATCTTGGCGTATTTGGCGATCGCCTTCTTCGCCATCTCCGGCTGCTTTCTCGACAGAACCACGGCCTCGGCTATCGCCTTCAAAAAAGCATAGACGGTATTCGGATTGCTCTTGAGATACTTCTCGGTGGTTCCGTAAGTCACTTGCAGGCCGGGAATATTCAATTTGCCGATATCCACCAAGAGATTCAGCCCAGCCTCTTTCGCCTTCAGCGTGTTCGGAGCGGACAGGGTTCCAGCAGACGTCTTGCCGCCGATGACCGAGCTCAGAATAGCCGGAACGGTTTGAACGTATAGAATCTGAACGTCCTTGTCGGGAGTCAAGCCGTTCTTTTTCAGCGCCTCCCGCGTAGCCGTGTCCAGGGCGGCGCGGGGGGTGCTAGCGGCAACAGTCTTGCCTTTAAGTTGCTGGACGGAACTGATTTCCTTGGCTCCCCACAGCTGAAACACAAACTGCTGCATCGTGCCGGCGAAGTATTTAACTTTGCCTCCATGCAAGCGCGCGTTAATGAGATCCGGGCCGTCGGTGTAGAAGTCAGCCTGCTCAGAGATCACGGCCTGGGCGGAGACTTGAGGTGTGAGAAGCTGAAGCTTGGCGCTCAGCCCATATTTTTGAAAAAGGCCTGCCTCGTAGGCGACCCATATGGGCGTGAAAGCCCCGCTTGGCTGAGCATAGGTAACGACGATATCCGTCTTCTCCGGCTTGCCTCCGACCTCGCTCTGGGCGAAGCTGAGAGAAGAGATGAGAACGGAGATCAGCACAAGTGGGCTCATCACGAGCTGCCTCCCGGCACTTTTATGAGTTTGAAGGCGCTTCGATATCATTTCGCTTCTCCTTTCACTCGCTCGCGTGCGCGCACGCATTGGATCATGCTAGAGCCCTGAGATTTTTCCGTCCACGAGACGAAGCTCCACAGCTCGCGTCCCGTTCCATTCGTTTTCGCTCAACCGATAGACCAGATCGATCTTCGCTCCAAGCTGGAGTGGCAGATCCTTTCCCATATTACCAAAAGCAACCGCATCTACCGACCTGCCGCCTTGTCGGAATCTCAAGCGAACTCCGCCGTTAAAATCGCGCCGCTCGGAGAGCTCAGCTCCCCGGGTTAGGAACAGAGGCTCGGGATTCCCGATTCCGAAAGGCTTAAGCGAGTCCATCTGGCGCAGCAGGGGAAAGCCGATCGCGGAAAATTCCAGCTCGGCGTCGACCTCCAGCACTGGAACGAGATCCTCCGGCGCCAAGCTGGCCCTGGCAGTTTCTTCAAAGCGATCGCGGAACAACGGAAACTTATCCTGTTTGATGCTCAAGCCTCCCGCATATTCGTGGCCGCCAAACTTCTCCAACAGGTCGCCGCACCGCTGCAGAGCCTCGACTAAATGAAAGCCGCGGATGCTGCGGCCGGAACCTTTCCCTTCTCCGTCGCGAAAGCCCACGACCACCGTCGGGCGGTGAAATCGTTCTAAGATTCGCGAGGCGACGATTCCCAAAACCCCAGGGTGCCATCCCTCTCGGCCCACGACGATCGAATAGCGATCCGGCAGAGATGGATCGGCCTCGATCTGCGACAGAGCTTCCTCTAATACGCGGGATTCCATGAGCTGGCGCTCGCGGTTATTTTCATCCAACTCCTGAGCGATCCGCAAAGCGACTTCGGCCGAATC
>JAHFAP010000063.1 GCA_023250495.1 Deltaproteobacteria bacterium
GAAGATTCCTCTGGACCGCCATGTCCTGATGGTGAGCGGCCGCACTAGCTTCGAGATCATGCAAAAAGCGCTCATTGCCCGCATCCCGATCGTGGCCGCTGTCTCCGCCCCTTCGAGCCTAGCGGTGGCGCTCGCGCGCGAGTTTAAGATGACCCTGGTGGGCTTTCTGCGGGGCAGAAGATGTAATGTATACTCGGTAAAGGAGAGAATAGAGGTCGGATAAGTTTACTGCCGGAATTCGCGCGGGATGCCTGCCTGAGAGGCGCGGGCTTCCAGCTCGTTGATCTTCCGCTCTACGGCGAGCAACTGTCTGGCGACGATATCGCTCACACCGCGTGGCCCTGCGGCGGAGCGGAGCTCTTCGTAGCGTTTCTTGATCGCCTGGAACAGGCGAAATTTCTTCTGCCACCATTCAAAGGAATGACCGCCGTAGGGACGGGTCTGGGGCTCGAGGACCACCTGGTTTTCATCGTACCTGATGTCGACCTTGTAGTCTGAGAGGAAGTCTGCGCCCAGGAGCCCCGTCTCCTTCAGCGGCAGGTCGCCCAAGGTTACCTCCAGGTTTGTCACCTCGGCCTCGCCCACCCTGATGCTGTCGACTTCAACCAGGGGCACGTCGGTCGATCCGCCCACACCCATCATCGTGATCAGGACGCTGCTGCCAGGATCGATCCCCAACTGCTGGCCAACCGAACGGGGGAGGCTGGAGATCTCCGCGCCGGTGTCGAGGATGAACCTGACGGGAGCGCTTTGGTTCACGACTCCCTCGACGATGATGAGGTTGCCCTCGCGCTTGAAGGGGACCACGACCCGGCGCGATTGCGACTGCCCGGTCTCCCGCTCGGCGGACGGCGCTGATGGCTCCCGGCTTGGGACGTACCTTCTCTTCTCCACCTGGTCGCGGTATTTTTCCGGGATCGAATAGAGGTTATCCGTGAAGTGGACCGCTCCTTTTTCGTCCACCCAGCGGTAGTATTCTTGCGCGAAGACAGGTGGTAGGCAGTAGGCGGTAGGCTGTAGGAAAGCAAGAAAAAGCCACGATAAGAAGACGAAAAATTTCTTACTACCGCCTAACGCCTGTTGCCTACCGTCTGTCTTTTTCACGGATACGGATTTTCCATCGCCGCGCGCTTCATCTGGGCGTGGAGGTCGATCATGGTGAGCGCGCAGTACTCCATAGAATAGCCGGCCCGGAACTCCACCTTGCCGTCCTCCAGCACGCGCTGCAAAACTGTCCGGTTGAACATTCCGTGGCCCATCGCCTCCTCACCGCCTTCCCCTAAGGCGTGGGGCTCGAGGTCGGCCTCTTCGTGGGTGGAAAAATAGACCGCTTGCTCCTTGGTGAAGCCGTAGTGCGTCGTCAGCGCTGTGAACCACTCCCCGGACCAGTGGGCCAGAGACTCTTCGAAGACATGCAGGCCCCAAAGCTCGACGATGGAGCCGTCGATGAAGATCTTGTGGCAGAAGTCGTTGATCGCGCGCGCCTCCGGCAGGTAGGGATCTTCCAAAACTTCCTGGCGGCTTAAGCCCATGGCCTCGGCTGTCTTCACCAGCACCAGCACATGTCCGGGAGCTTTGGGCGAGATCAACTCGTCAGCGATCTTGGCGCAAAACGGGCCCAGCAGATCGAAGTTGTGGACGAAAAAGGGGAGGTGGGTGTAGTAGGAGACGGCATTGAGTCCGTTGACTTCGAGCGAAAAGCGGCCCCAGTTCTTGAAGAACTGCCGCATCACGGGCATCGGCAGCTTTCCCGCTCTGAGCTGCGTCATGAACGGGCCGCTTTGGATCTTCTCTTTCCAGCGCTCGTACATCTTGGCATAAAGATAATCGACGTATGCCTTGGCCTCCGCAGAGCTCATCTTCTCTCCGGGTCGAGGCTCTTTGATTCTGCTCAACGTTATTCCTCCATAGAGTTGGGTCAGGTGAGATGTTCAGTTCGTCTATCATCGCTCCAATGCCTTGTCAACATTCGTGCATTGGAAAACGCCGGCGGCTGGGTTAAGATACCGCCATGCCGACGACGCCAAGCAAAGAGCTGGAGACATTTCCTAACCCGCGGCCGGGCCGGGACTATGAAATCAGCATGGAGTGCCCCGAGTTCACTTGCGTCTGCCCGCGCACCGGCCAACCGGACTTCGCCACGATTCGGATTCGCTTCGTTCCGGACCAACTCTGCATCGAGCTTAAGTCCCTCAAGCTCTACCTCTGGTCCTTCCGCGAGGAGGGCGCCTTTCACGAGGACGTGATCAACCGCATACTCGACGACCTGGTCCGGGCGTGCCGGCCGAAGTCGATGACCGTGATCGGCGACTTCAACGTACGCGGCGGCATCCACACGGCTGTAACGGCAGAATACAAAAAGTAGAGTAAGGATGACCCTTTTCTCATCCTGCTGGCTGGTGCGCAGGATTGATTTCAATAAGGATTTCGCATATGAAAGTTTAACGGTTTTGAGAATGGAGCGACTATGAAAGCTGAGAAAATTGTGGCTTACGTAGCGAAGCACGAAAAACTCAACACCTGGGTTCGCAAGGTGGCCGACTTGTGCAAACCCGATGCGATTTATTGGTGCGACGGGAGCAAAGAGGAGTACGACCGGCTGATGGCTCAGATGGTCGCGAGCGGCACAGCCGTGGCGCTGAATGGGCGTCCGCAGAGCTTTCTGTTCCGCTCTGATCCCAGCGACGTGGCCAGGACCGAAGATCGCACCTATATTGCGACCCCATCCAAGGACGAAGCCGGCCCGACGAATAATTGGGTCGATCCCGAAGAGCTCAAGCGCACGATGACGGCCTTATATAAAGGATGCATGAGGGGGCGGACCATGTACGTGATCCCCTTTTCCATGGGGCCGATCGGCTCACCGATAGCGAAAATCGGCGTGGAGATCACGGACAGCGCTTATGTCGTCTGCAACATGCACATCATGACCCGCATGGGGACAAGAGTGCTCGACGCCCTCGGGGCCCAAGGCGAGTTTATCCCCTGTCTCCACTCGGTCGGGTCGCCTCTGTCCAACGGGCAAAAGGATCTTTCTTGGCCCTGCGCGCCGATGGAAAAGAAATACGTCAGCCAGTTTCCCGAGGAGAACTTGATCTGGTCTTTCGGCTCCGGCTACGGCGGCAACGCCTTGCTGGGAAAGAAGTGCCTTGCGCTGCGCATCGCTTCCGCCATGGCCAGACGCGAGGGCTGGCTGGCGGAGCACATGCTGATCATGAGATTGACGAACCCGGCGGGGAGGCAGTATCACGTCGCCGCGGCCTTTCCTTCGGCCTGCGGCAAGACCAATCTGGCCATGCTTATGCCGACCATCCCTGGGTGGAAGTGTGAAACTGTCGGAGAAGATATCTGCTGGATGAAGATCGGTCCGGATGGAAGGCTCCGCGCCATCAATCCCGAGACGGGTTTCTTCGGCGTCGCGCCCGGGACCTCATACCAGTCCAATCCGATGGCGATGGATACGCTCAAAAGAAACGTGATCTTTACCAACTGCGCGCTGACAGACAACAGCGATGTCTGGTGGGAAGGAATGGACGGCGCCCCGCCGCGACACGCGATCGACTGGCGGGGCCGCGACTGGTCCCCCGGCGGTAAAGAGCCGGCAGCGCATCCCAACGCCCGCTTCACGGTCGCCGCCGCTCAATGCCCGGCCATATGCAGCGACTGGGAAAAACCCGAGGGAGTGCCGATCGACATTTTCGTTTTCGGCGGTCGCCGCTCGAGCGTCGTGCCGCTGGTGACCGAGTCGTTCAATTGGGACCATGGGGTCTTTCTCGGAGCGACCGCCGCCTCTGAGACAACGGCGGCGGTTATCGGCCGGGTTGGTGTCCTCAGGCGCGATCCCTTTGCCATGACGCCCTTCTGCGGCTACAACATGGCGGACTATTTTCAACACTGGTTCGATATGGGAGACAAGCTTGGCGGCAAGGCGCCGCGCATTTTCTACGTGAATTGGTTCCGTAAAAGTTCGGATGGCAAGTGGCTGTGGCCGGGATTCGGCGACAACAGCCGCGTGCTCAAGTGGATGTGCGAGCGGCTCGAAGGCAAGGCCGGCGCGAGAAAGACGCCGATCGGCTACCTGCCGAGCGAGAGCGACATTGATCTTAAAGGCCTTGAGCTTCCCCCGCAGAATCTTAAGGAGTTGCTGAGTTTTGATTTTGGCGCCTGGAAGTCTGAAATTCCGGACATCGAGAAGCACTTCGCCCAGTTCCGCAACCGCCTTCCCGAACGTTTGAAGCGACAGCTGCGCGAACTGGTAATTCGGCTGGGGACAACGCAATTATGAATTTTGAATGTTGAATGCTGAATTCAAATTCAAAACTCAAAACTCACAATTCAAAATTTTCCCCACATACTCTCGTTCTCTTCGACATCGACGGCACGCTGGTGGATTGCGGCAAGGCTGCGGGAAAGTGTTTCTCCGCGGCGTTCAAGGAAGCCTTTGGGGTTGCCTGCCCGATCTTCGCTGCCGAAGAAGTCTCAGGCCTTACGGATGGAGCCATTCTCACGGAGGTGGTCCACAGGCTAAACCTGAGAGCGGACGATTTTGAGCGGCGGCGCGCTGCCGCCTTCGAGATCTATGCGCGCAATCTTGCGAATGAACTCAGGCTCAGGCCCGCGCGGGAGCTTCCGGGCGCGAGCCGGGCGGTCGCGGCGGTCCGATCCATTCCCGATTGCACGACGGGGCTTCTCACAGGCTCCACTGAGGCTACGGCGAGAATCAAGCTGGAAGCTGCTGGGATCAGCTTCGACCAGTTCCTTTGCGGCGCTTATTCCGAGGATGGCGAATCTAGGGAGGCGCTCCCGCTTGCAGCGCGCGCCCGCTTTGCGAAGCTTTTCGACCGAGAGCCGAAAGTCACGGTCCTGATCGGCGACACGCCCCGGGATGTGAAAGCGGCGCTTGCAACCGGATGCGAGTTCATCGGCGTCACTACAGGGCCATATAATAAGGATGCGTTGGAGCAGGCCGGGGCGCGCGTCATCTTGAACGACCTCGCGAAGCCGAGCTCGCTATGCCAGGCGATTGCGGCGGCCTGCCACGTTTTATAATTTCCCTTGCCCGCCAACTTTACGCGTGCTAATGATTGAGCCCGCCGAATGATTCACACCTGGGATGAGATCGGTGAAAATCGTTGAGCGTCCGTTAACTGCCGAGAAGGACTCGATTCCCGGCTATCTCGCCTGCCCTGAGCGGGTGGAGCCTGGTCCGGCCTTGCTCCTCGTCCACCAGAACACCGGCGTCACTGACTACCTCAAGATCGAAGCGCTCAAGTTCGCCAAGCTCGGTTATCCCACGGTCGTCCCCAACCTGTACGAGCTGGTCGGCCATCCCGACGTGACGCACATTCACACCGGCCGCCAGATTCAGGCGAAGACATCGGATGCCGAATTTGTCCGCGCGATCGGGCAGGGTTGGCGTTATTTGCTTTCGCGTCCGGAGGTCGACCCTAAGCGCGTCGCAGTTTCCGGCTACTGCATGGGAGGACGAATCGGCATCCACTTCGTCGCCGCCACGCCCGCGGTGCGCGCCTTCGTCGGCTACTACCCGACGGTGAGGGACGAGCCGATCACGGAGATGAGGCCCTGTCCTCCGTGGGAGTCCGCGCGGCGGATTCACTGCCCGTCCGTCGTTCTGTACGGCGCGGACGACATCGTCACGACCGTTCCCATCCAGCAGCGGATGTGGGAGGCCTTCTTGGCCAACGGCCAGACCCTCGAGTGGCATTTCTTTCCGTTCGGCGGCCACGGTTTTGTCGATCCCGGCACTCCCGGATACCAGCCGCACGCAGCCGCGCTGGCCTGGCCGCTCGTCGTTGACTTTCTCTCGCGCGAATTGGCTTGAAGCCTGTCCAAAATCGTTCGCTGCCGGAAAAACTTTTCAGGCACAAAAAATTTCCTTGCTTTTTGTTTCTTTTGGAGTAGCTTGAGTTTGTCGTGTTTCATTTCAAGTCTTGCAATTCAAAATTCAACCTTCAAAATTAAAAATTAATTCATGGCTTCCCTGGACGACAATCTCCGCAAAGTCCCGCCCCAAAACCTTGACGCCGAGGCGTCGGTGCTGGGCGGCATTCTACTGGAAAACGACGCCATCAATCGCGCGCTGGAAGTTGTGGCCCCGGCGGATTTTTACCGCGAGTCCCACCGCAAGATCTTCCGCGCCATGATAGAACTTTCCGACCGCAGTGAGCCGGTGGACCTCATCACCTTAAGCGAACTCTTGAAAGCGCGCGGCGAGCTGGAAGCGGTGGGAGGGACGGCCTATCTGACCTCGCTTAATGATTTGGTCCCGACGGCCGCGAACATCGCTCATTACGCCCGCATCGTCAGGGAAAAGGCGATCCTGCGCCACCTGATCAACGCCGCCACGGATATCGCCACCCGAGGGTTCGAAGAGCAAGGCAACGTGGATGAGTTCCTCGACGCCGCGGAGAAGGTCATCTTCGACATCGCGGAAAAGAAGATCCAGTCCTCGTTTGTCGCCGTCAGCGACATGATCAAGGATACCCTAAAGACGGTCGAGAAGCTCTACGAACGAAAAGAGCTGGTCACCGGGGTGCCGACCGGATTCAAGGATCTCGACAAGCTCACGGCGGGGCTCCAGCCTTCGGAACTGATCGTAGTGGCGGGGAGACCGAGCATGGGCAAGACCGCGGTTTGCCTCAACGTCGCGACCCATGCCGCGTTGAACGCGGGCATCGGGGTGGCCATCTTCTCCCTCGAAATGGCCAGGGAGCAGTTGGTCTTAAGGATGCTTTGCTCTGAAGCGCGGGTGGATAATTCGAAGGTAAGGGCGGGATATCTGGGGGAGCGTGATTTTCCTAAACTGGCCAACGCCGCCGGGAGATTGCACGAGGCCCTCATCTATATAGACGACACTCCTGCAATCTCCGTCCTGGAGCTTCGGGCCAAGGCGCGCCGGCTGATCAGGGACCGGGAGAAAAAGGTGGGGCTGGTTGTCGTGGACTACCTTCAGCTCATGCGCGGCATGGGGAACGCCTCCAACCGGGAGCAGGAGATCTCCGAAATCTCCCGCTCGCTCAAGGCGCTGGCCAAAGAGCTGCGCGTGCCGGTCATCGCGATCTCGCAGCTCAACCGCCGCGTGGAGGATCGGGGAGACAAACGGCCCATGATGGCTGACTTGAGGGAATCCGGCGCCATCGAGCAGGACGCCGATGTGATCGCCTTTGTCTATCGTGACGAGGTTTACAATCCAAAGTCACAGGACAAAGGAACCGCGGAGATCATCATCTCCAAACAGCGCAACGGTCCGATCGGAACCGTCCATCTAGCGTTCCTCAACGAGTTCACCCGCTTCGAAGATCTCGCCGAGCGCGCAGAGTTCGCCTACGAGGAGGCGGAAGAGGGGTGAGTCGTGTGGACTACAGGTTAGGCACGTACTTCAGCCCGCGCGGCGCAGCGCAAGAAACTCGCCGTTCCCGATCGGAACAAGCGACGTTAAGAACGAAGAATCAGACCGCACAAGAGCGATAAAATCCCTCACCTCCAGGGGATGGGATAGCGCATTATCCACAACTAACAAGCCGCCTGCCCGGATCGCCTTCTTCAAAGAGGGCCACCAACCCACGTACTGATCTCTCTCCGAGTCGAGGAAGACGAGATCAAAGGGACTGAGCGAGGGCTGCTTCAAGTAGTCTCCGGCATCCCTATGCACAAGCTCGATAAACGATGCTAGTCCAGAGCGTAAGAAATTGGCTCTTGCCAGGCCGAGCTTATAATCGGACATTTCGACCGTTGTAACGCGTCCCCCGGTTGCGCGCACGGCGTTCGCGAGCCAGAGGGTTGAATAGCCATTTGACGTGCCGATCTCAAGAATCCGCTCGGCACCTATTGCGTTAACCAATAGTTCGAGAAACTCGCCCGTGTCCGGCGTGATATTGAGCATCTTGCGCGAACGATCGGAGTTCGCAGTGTCATTCGCCCTTCCAAATTCGTACAGCTCCGTGAGCAGAGCGTGCAGTGACTGGTCCATCGTTTTACCAGGGGTGACGCCCAAGCTCAGCCGTCGCTGTCAAGCGATCGGCTGAAGCGTAAAGTTGGCGTATTTGGGTCGCATCTCGCATTTCGACAATATGTGATTGCACGTCCTCCCGCTACTGCTCCTAGTTCTCGACCACCACGCGGCCGAGGATGGCCCCCGCCTTCAGCTCGTCGAGTGTGCGGCTCACCTCCGATAGCGGCCGCTTCTGAATCGGGATGGGCTGGAGCTTTCCCTGGCGCGCGAGTGCTACGACATTCTTCAATTCGGCTACGGTACCGAGGTGGGACCCCTGGATAGTGAGCGCGCGTTGAATTGTCGCCACCACTGACACGGGAATCTCGCCGCCGTACAGGCCGACCAGGATCAGCCGGCCGCCTTTGCGCAGAGCGCTGAGGGCAAGGCTCGCGGTATCGGTCGTGCCTACCAGATCGACTGCGCCGTAGATCGGGCCGCCGGTGATCTGCCGAAGCTTTTTCGGAGCCTCGGGGTCGCGGCCGTCGAGCGTCGCAGTCGCGCCCGCCGCCTCTGCCGCGTCCAGCTTGGAGGGATCGATGTCGACCGCGACGATTCGCTCGTGGCCCATCGCCCGCAACATCGCGATGGACGTGAGCCCGAGTCCGCCCGCGCCAATCACCGCCACCCATTCCTCGCGCGGGATTGGATTCAGCTTCGACACGGCGGAATACGTCGCCAGCCCCGAGCAGGACAAGGTCGCCGCCCAAACCGGATCGATGCCGCTGGCGTCGATGAGATACCGTGGGTGCGGGACAAGGAGATGGTCCGCATAGCCGCCTGGACGCTGGAGTCCGATACAGCGTGGCGCCATGCAATAGTTGTCCATACCCTCGCGGCAGCGCGCGCAGGTGCCGCAGCCCATCCACGGGTACACAAGGCGATCCGCTCCGATCGGCACATCGCCGGCTTCGGGCCCTGCGGCGATGACCGTGCCGTAGGGCTCATGGCCGAGCGTCACGGGCGGATTCATTCCGCGCTCGCTCATGTGAAAACGCTTGCCGCCGCCCAGCTCGAAGTAGCCGTCCCGGATGTGCACGTCGCTGTGGCACACCCCGCAGTACTTGAGCCTGAGCAGCACTTCCGTGCCGGTCGGCTTCGGGGTCTCGCGCTCCGCCTTCTTGAGCGGCTTGCCCCATTCGAAAACGTCGTAGCTCAGCATAGCGCTTTCAAGGATTTTGGTATTGCACCTGGGTGAGAGCTGGTCGCTGTTCTGTCATGTAGCTGCCCGTTCGCCGCTCCTGCGCCTCGTCAGGCAGTTTCCTGATATTTCTTGCCTGGTATCCACCTACGAACGCTCCGACAATAGCGCTCGTAAGACTCGCCAAACTTACGCCGCAAGCTCGGCTCCTCATAAAAAATTACAAACAGATGGAAGATCAGGAAGACCCCTATCATGTATCGCAATAATGCCGAAGATTCAAAGAAGACGGCTTCTCCCAACAGCACGAACAAAACGCCGAGATATATCGGGTTTCGGACGTATCGGTACAAGCCACAAACCACCAGGACCTTGGGTGGGTCGAGCGGAGCGGGAGTGCCTCTTCCCACAGTCGCAAAATCCCAGACGCATCGAAAATAGACAGACAAGCCGAGCAAGGCTGCCAACAAAGATACATACTGTGGCATTCCCCACTGGGACGGCATCGCTACGAAATTACGGCGCAAGATCCAATATGGAATCAGGGTCGTGATGGTACCCGGCACGAAGATGGTGAAGATGATATTCTTGAGGAGCACCATAGCTGCCCCCTGAGGCAACTCCGTACCGGCCAGAGCTGAGCAGCCCGCTGTTTTTGGCGTCTGAAGCGCCAGCTAGGCGAAAAAAGTAGCCTCGTCCCTCTTTTCTCGACGACAGGAAGCCCGCCGCTCTTGCAGCACAATTATTCCGAACACGGTAGATGGGATTCGTCTATCGCGGCCCAGCTAACCCGGCTGCCCCATTGTCTATGCGCAGACGGCCCAGTCGGCGGTACATCGTCGAGACTGCCCGAGGGAACGATGACTTGTTCACGATTGCGCGTCGGACGAGGCACCGGACAGTTGCAGCGCGTGCAAATAGCCGTCGAAAAGCTTCTTGCTTCGGGAAGATCGTAGCGCGAGATCAGCTCCTCTCCCGAGATCCAGCGGAACTGATCGGGAGCCACCGCGATATTGGTCGATCGCACGGTGCCGGTCGCCTTCCGGCAACGCGAGCAATAACAGTGGGCAAACCTGATGAACGGAAGTCTGACTTCATACTTGACCGCTTTGCAAAGACAACTTCCTCGAAGCACTTGATCGGACATCGCTACCTCCTTGTCGCCTGAGTGTTCTGAATCATGGCCGCATTGGTTTCATAAAAAAAATCCCGACCTTTTTCTCCGTCAAGTTAGGTTCCGATGATCTCGTTCAATCCCTCAATAACTTGAGCGACATCTTCTGGAGACGCCCTTCCAATCACCTTCCCGATCCTTTCAACCGCAAGCGTTCGAATCTGACTAATTTTCACCCATGATCTTTTCGGAAGCCCTTTGGCGTGAAGTTCGAGCGTCAAGGGGAAGCCCGCCCGTTGAGGCTGACTCGTGAGAGCAACTGCAATCACGGTTCCGGAACGTTCATTGAAAACATCCTGGCTCAGAATCAAAACCGGACGCAAGCCTGCTTGTTCACGCCCCCGTACCGGATTCAAGTCAGCCCAGCGGATCTCACCCCTCAGTATTCGGGCCATTCTGCCAGGTCCTCAGAAAGACCCTCTTCCGCAAGCGCCTTCTCGAACGCCGGATCGAGTTTGGCACACTCTTGGGCTAGACGACTCTTCTCAAGGCGGGCGAGTTTCTCCGCTACCGCTTCCTCAATCGCCTGACTGCGATTGGGAAAGACCTGCTTCTGAACCAGTTTGTCGAGACGATTGAGGGTGGTCTCGTCTAAAGAGATCGCAACTTTGGATCTTCCCATGGCTCACCTCTAGGTATGACGATACTTCATACCAGCATGTGAGTCAAGGTAACATCTGCTTGGAACCTAACACGGCGCGGGATGGGCCGGCAGGGCGCGAGCGTGCGCTAAGAACGCGAGCAATAACAGTGGGCAAACCTGATGAACGGAGGTCTCACCTCATAGCGGACCGCGCCACGAAAAGTAGCCTGTCCCCTTTTCCTCCTTTTCCTCCTCGCTTTGCAAAGACAACTTCCTCGCAGCACTTGATCGGACATGGCTACCTCGTTATGGCGTGCGCCGGCGTTGGATGGCGCTCCGCGGTCAGGCGTATTTCTTCACCGCCTTCTCGATGGCGCCGCCGGCCCTGGCCAGGTCGTCCGGCACCATGACCGGATGAATCTCAATGCTGGCGTTGAACGCAAGGAACCACGGCTCCGCGATGGCCGGGATTTGAGAAGCGTCCTGCATATCGAGAAAAATGAACCCCGCGCGCTGACCGTCGCTGTCCGTAAAATAGACGGCCTCCGGCTTCAAATCCGCCAGAATGGCTTGGATGGTCGCGCCGAGCTTGCCGGCCTTTGCGGCCGCGTTCCCGGACTCAACGGGGATGTTGACTTTCAGTAAGAACCGCATAATTCACCTCCTGATGGATTGGTTTCTTGATGTTTTGTCACTGATCCTCTGCGACTGCAACTTGTTTTTGGCCGCGACGGATCTCGCCTTTAATGTGTGATTGCAACACCTGACCGGCTGCCCTTGCGATTCGACGGCCAGCGCTCCAACGGAGGAACACCCAGGTCTCGGCGAAGTTTTGCAATGGTCTCGTACGTTAGCTTGTAACGCCGGGCGATCACTCGAATTGGCAAGGACAGAAGGGGCCTAAGCTTGGGAGCCCGTATCACCGGCCGGGTGTCAACGCAAGGTGGAATCCCTCGCTTTCGCCGCTCTCTTGCCACGCTCGCTCGGCTGATCTCGTATTTTCTCGCAATTTTCCAATCGGTGACTTTGCCGAGGAGCGCCGCCATCCCTTTGGTCCATGAAATACGTCGATAGCGATAGAAGCTCGAAATACGTAACCTCGTGCGTTCACGTGTCACAACACCCGGCGTCGTCCCCAAGCGCTCGGCAGTCTTCCGATCTGAATCGGTGCCTAACAAGGCGATCTTGCTCTTCGCCCAGGCGAAGGCGCGCGCGTGGCGTTGCTCGGGAACGTCGCCGTAGGGCGGTATGCCCAGCCTTTGCCGTTTGTGGCGTACCAAGTACACCGGAAGTCCAAGCCTCTCAGCAACTCTGTCATCGATATCCGTTCCCAAAAGTCGAATCATCCTGGCGGTCCATTGAATGGCCGGGCGTCGAGGTGAAAAAGGCTCGATTCCCCGTCGCCGTCTTTCGGCTTGGACCGCCTCCAAGCTCGCGCCCATTTTGCGCGCCAGCTTGGCATCCGCCATGCGCCCTAGAAGTCTCAGAAACCCGGCCCGCCACCGCAAACGAAGAGGGTGATGTAGCGCGCGCCGGATTTCGCCGGGTTCGATCGGCTTGCGTGACTTTTTTCGGATCATTCAACTGTCCTGAAGCACGGCTCCGATAGAATTAGAGGAACGGGTTTACATAAGTGAATAGATCTAGATGATAAAGAGGTCTCACCTCATAGCGGACCGCTTTGCAAAGACAACTTCCTCGAAGCACTTGATCGGACATCGCTGCCTCCTTCGATCACTCGGTATAAATGCCGGCGCCTACGTAGATCATCTCTTTGCCCAGCTTTACTCTTTTGACGTAGCTGGATTTCTTAGAGGGTTTGGTTTGCTCCGGTTTAGGCCACAGATAATCGACCCATCCCGAATCTTTGGTTTTAAGCAGTTCAATGAACTCCCGAGTGACAGCTTTACCATTGGCATCCTTTAGCTCAAGGTTGTTTTTTCCCTCGAGTTCGGGGAAAGCGGCATTGACAAGAGTCGTCCCCTTCATGTCATTAACGAAGATGTAGGTATCACCTTTATGCCACTCACCGCCCTTCTTCCTGAATTCAGGAAAAGCGTCCTTTCCTTTGCTTTCTATTAAAGCCGCCGCCTTGTCAACGAGAGCCTTGATTTGTTTCGCTTGCGGAGATTGGGGTTCTGGTGAAGCGGCAAAGCCTGTGGAAAAAAGTAAAAACACGCCCAAAAAGGCGAATATCACCGTATGCAGTCTTTTTCTCATTTGAGGTCTCCTTTGGAAGTAAGATTGCTGATGTTTTGTCATGGATCATCTGCTACTGCAACTCGTTTTTGCACGCGATGGATCTGCCCTTTGAGGAATAGATACCCAACATACAAGCAGCTACCAATAATAAAAAGGTCAATCAGCAGCCACAGCGGCGTTGAAAGCCTCAGAAGAACGCCGACGATGACGGCCGCGGCGATCACTTGGAGAATTCGTATCCGCTTGACGAAACCGATGAGGCCGCAGACGACGACA
>JAHFAP010000251.1 GCA_023250495.1 Deltaproteobacteria bacterium
CTGGAAGGTCGAGATGCATGCTAGTAGCTCCAAGCGGTCAGCTGTCAGCGTTCAGCGACAAGAAAGATTCGTATGAAGTTTTCCCAGCTGAAAGCTGATGGCTGATAGCTGAGTGCTGTTTTACTCTCCCCCAACTGCCTCCGAGCGAGTCTCGGTCGCGATCACCACCGACTTAGTCTCCGTGTAGTGGTCGATCGCCTCCTCGCCATGTTCCTTGCCGAGGCCGCTCTGCTTCACCCCGCCGAACGGCAATTCGTCGTAGATGATCTGCGCCGAGTTGATCCAGGTGTAGCCGGATTCGATCCGCTCCGCTGCACTCATGGCTTTGTTGATGTCTCGCGTCCATACCGAGGAACCCAAACCAAAGATGGAGTTGTTTGCCTGCTCGATGGCATCCTCGAGATCCTTAACCCGGACGATGGGGAGGGCCGGGCCGAAGCATTCTTCTTGTAGAATCCGGGAAGCCGGGTCGACGTTGGCAAGAAGCGCGGGCTGTAGGTAGAAGCCCTTATCGTAATCGTCGCCTTTTGGCCGCTGGGCGCCGTAGAGCACCTTGGCCCCGCGCTTGACCGCGTCCGCAACCTGTTCTTCGACCTCTTTCCTCTGGTCGGCGGTGTGCAAGGGTCCCATCAGGCTTTCCGTCTTAAGTCCGTTGCCAATGCGGAGCTTTTTAGCCTTTTCGACCAACTTTTCTATGAACACGTCGGCGATCTTGTCGAACAGATAAAGTCTCTTGACGGCCAAACAGGCCTGGCCGCAATTGAAGAAGCGGCCTACGGAAGCGGCGCTCACTGCCCGATCCATATCCGCGTCATCGCAGACGATCATCGGATCGCTGCCGCCCAACTCCAGCGTCACATGTTTGAAATCCTTGGCAGCGGACTGCATCACGCGCCTGCCCGTGTCGGTTGCGCCCGTGAAGCCGATCTTGCGCACAGTGGGATTTACCAGCAGCTCCTCGCCGACGACGCTTCCCGGACCGGTGACGACGTTGATGACTCCCCTGGGACCTCCGCCGGCCTGGATCACTTTGTCGATCAACTCGACGCAGCGAATGTCGGTCAGGGGAGTCGTCCCGGCCGGTTTGACCACCACCGTGTTGCCGGCCAAGAGGGCGGGGCCCAGCTTGTTGCCCATGAGCGAAACCGGGAAATTCCACGGCACGATCGCGCCGCAGACTCCTATGGGTTTGCGCAGAACCAGGCCGTGGCGACCGTTGTCGAGCACCACCGCCGCCGTGCGCAGGCTCTTGGCCATGCCGCCGTAATGGTCCAGGGTGTGCACGAAGCGGCGAATTTCCAGGATCGACTCGCGGAGCGGTTTTCCCTGCTCCTTCGTGAGCAGGGTCGCCAGCTCCTTTTCCTGCTCAAGAATGAGCCGGCCGGCCGCGAGCAGGATTCCTCCCCGCTTGGCGGGCGCCATCTGAGACCATTGTTTCAGCGCGCCCGCGGCGACGTCGATGGCCCGACGGATGTCATTGACGGTTCCCTTAGGGACGGTGTCGACCACCTCGCCGGTGGCTGGGTTGCGGACTTCGGTAGTCTGCTTGCTTTCTGACTCTTGAGGCTCACCGGCAACAAAAAATTTCGCCATTTCATTCCTCCATTCTTCTTATGCAACAAAAAAGGCGAATCTGGAAACCCTTAGGGGAGGTTACTTCCCACGGTGGGGTTAGATAAAAACAACGAGTGGATAGAAACATTTTCCTATGAGCTTGTCAAGAATTCGCTTTTGTAATAGAGGAGTCCTGCATGGAGCGTAGGACTTCTTGGTGGAGGCTCCTCTTCGGCGATCAGGGATGTAAAAAGGTGACAGCTATGACAGAGCGTCTTGCCGGTATCGTCTGTTCGCTCTCTTTGTTCGCCACTGCTCTCTATGGACAGGAGGCGAAGCTGCAGAGGCTTCACGTGGCCTGGAGCACGATCGGAGGAACCACCTCGTCGCTTTGGGTTGCCAAGGAGGCCGACCTGTTTGCCAAGCATGGGCTTGACGTGCAGCTCATTCTGATCTTGGCGTCCACGAAAGCGGCCTCTTCGATCCTGGCAGGGGATGTGGATCTGGGGCTGATCGGAAGCACGGCGCCGGTGCTGGCGCGCTTGGCGGGAGGTGATCTGGTGGTGATCGCCAACACGACCACGTATGCCATCTTTTCCCTCATGACCCAGCCCGACATTACGCAGATCCAGCAGCTCAAGGGGAAAATCCTGGGGGTTGTTCGCTTTGGCTCTGTGAGCGATATCGGTTTGAGGCACGCTTTGAGAAATCATAATCTCGACCCGACACGGGATGTGCAACTGCTCCAGATCGGCGGGATCGGCGAGATGCTCGCCGCTATGAAAGCGGCCTCCATCCATGGTGGTCTTCTCCCTCCGCCCCTTTCGCTTGACGCCAAGCGGCTAGGTTTCAGGGAGCTTATGGATCCGGACAAGGTGAATCTCCGGTTCTCTCAATCGCACCTGAGCGTCCGGCAGGCCTACGTCAAAGAACATCCCGAGACTATCCGGCGCTTCATGAGGGCGCTGGTCGAGGGGATTCACCTGTTAAAGACCAACAAGGAGTTCTCCCTCAAGATTCTCAAAAAATACACCAAGGTTGACGACCCGGCTGCGCTGGAAGAGACTTATAAGATATTCGCCCTGAAATATCTCCCGCCCGCTCCCTATCCCACGGAGGAGAGCGTGCGGACTATCCTCGATCTCGTCAGCAGCTCTCAGCCCAAAGCGAAAGCGGCCAATCCCAGGGAGTTCATCGATCCGACTTTTGTTCGGGAGCTGGACGAGAGCGGTTTAATCAAGTCACTCTACCGGTGAAGGTAGAAGATGGGGATCACGGATTAGCCTCGGGGCTCAGAGTAGAGGGCCGGTCATGAACTACCGAGCAGAAACCCTTACGGAGCTTTTGCAGGCGAGGGTTCAAAGAGGCCCTAGCGACCCCCTTCTGATTTTTCATGATCGCGTTTTCACCTACGGCGACTTTCAGCGCGAGGTCAACCGCGTCGCCAACGCCTTCCTTCGTCTGGGCGCGCAGGCAGGAGACAAGATCGCCCTCCTGCTTCCTAACTGTCACGAGTTTCTCCTGGCTGTCTTTGCCGCGGCTGAGATCGGCGCGATCTTTGTCCCGATCAATACCGAGTTTACCGCTGATGAAGCTGGTTACGTTTTGAATCATTCAGAGTCCTCTTGCCTTGTCACAACTGGAGGTTTCCTCCCCTTGGTCGAGCAGATAAGGGGAAGCTGCCCTCAACTGAGGCGGGTCATATCGCTTCAGATGGATAAAGCGTCGGACTCTCTTTCGTGGGAAGAATTTCTCCACAAAGCCTCGACAGATTCACCTCCTACGGCCGTGCGCCCGGACGAGATCGCCTCGATCACTTACACATCCGGCACTACCGACCGTCCCAAGGGCGTCATGCTCACACAACTTGCCTATGCCTTCGCGCCGCAAAAAAGGGCCGAGGCCCTGGGCTGGGATGAGCGCGACCGGGCGATCGTCATGCTACCCCTTTTCCACGTCAACGCGCTCTGCCACATAGCGCTCGCTATGATCTCCGTTGGTGGCAGCATCCTTCTGCGTGAGAAATTCAGCGCCTCGCATTTCTGGGACGAGGCGCGCGAATACAACGTGACCACGTCGAGCCTGATGCGCACCATCCCCAGCATTCTGCTAAATCTTCCGGACAAGCCCGATGACGCAAACAATCCCCTGCGCCTCGTCGTCGCCCTGCTCCCGCCTGAGCTTCATCTTAGATTTGAGGAGCGCTTCGGCTTGACGGTCATTTCCTCCTATAGCCTGACTGAAGATATCCTGAGCATTCTCGGTCCGCTGGATAGAACCAGACGAAAGCTCGGAAGCTGCGGCCTCCCTGTGGCACCGGAGGTCCACAAGCTGCGCATTCTGGATGAGACCGGCACCGCCCTGAGGCCAGGCCAGTTAGGTGAAATCGTCAAGCAGAGTCCGACGGTGATGCGGGGATATTACAAGAATCCCGCGGCGACCTCAGAGGCGCTAAAGGGTGGGTGGCTTCACACCGGAGATCTTGGCTACCTCGATGACGACGGCTTTCTCTATTTTGTCGACCGCAAAAAAGATATGGTCAAGCGCGGCGACGAGAACATCTCTGCGGAAGAGGTGGAGCGGGTCTTGAACTCCCATCCGCTCATCGCCGAGTCGGCGGTTATCGGCGTCCCCGATCCGATCCGGCAGGAAGAGGTCAAGGCTTACGTTGTGCTAAACCCGTCTGCTACTCCCGAAAGCGTTTCGCCAGAAGAAATTTGGGCGTTCTGCCAAGAACATCTCGCCGCCTTCAAAGTGCCCCGCTATCTTGAGTACCGCGATTCTCTCCCCAAGACCCCGAGCTCGAAGATCCAGAAGAGCGTGCTGCGTGAAGAGGCGAAGTTTCCAAAGGGGATGGTCTTTGACCGCAAAGCTATGGAGAAAAAGGCATCAGAGAGATGAAGGTGTCGTAGCAACGTCAATCTGTCAGGTTAACAGCAACGTAAAAATGTCAGGGTGAGATTTCATGGAGTTGGACCGGCTGGGTCGTTTCGGGTCCATACCTGGAGACCTCCCACCTTCCGT
>JAHFAP010000064.1:0-1523 GCA_023250495.1 Deltaproteobacteria bacterium
GTAACAGGGGTCGTCCGCGATCTCTTTGTAGTTGGGATTGACCAGAAAAATCTTGCCGTTGTAGTTGGCCTTTTTGAGATTCCGATAAATTCCCATCGGCCAACGCCCCTTCGGCGACGCACCGACGATCGCAACCGATTTCGCTCGGAGTAGATGCTCAACGGGTCGTCGTTGAAAAGTTTCAGTTGCTGCGTTCGTGCTCATAATGGCTTTTTCTATGTCACAGTCTCTCTAGCACTTCAAGGTTGCGGTGATTTTCCAGAGATCCTTCACTTCGTTCAGGATGACAACGCGTATGGTGTCATTCTGAGCGCCAGACTGTGTGAAAACATTCCGTCCGCCCTTCGACAGAGCTCAGGACGAACGGCTAAACAGCTAAATTGTAACGTAACACGTCCCGTTCGTGGTGAGCGTGTCGAACCATGAACGGGGTTTTCACGCAGTCTGGCGCAGCGAAGAATCTGTATTCGTTTCACGATCCCAAGGTCGCCCACTCGGAAAAATCATCCGGGAAAGAGGTGCCAGCGGTCAAGCGGCAAAATTAGAGTGGTTTTCTGTCCTACGGAGAATTCCGAGTCGCCCGGCAGCTTGACCAGAAGGCTCACGCCGTTGACTTCGACTTCAAGGAGGGCAGTGTCTCCGAGATAGTTCTTGCTGGTGATGGCTCCCGTCAGGGAGGCGGAAGAACGGTCAGCCGGGTTGAGCTTAACGTGCTCTGGACGAATCGCTAACGTCACGGGGCTTGCTATCGAAAGACCGGCGGGCACGGAGATCGGCAGAGTTCCCAGTGGACATTCCACTTGCGATGGGCCGGCGACCTTGCCTTTCACAAAATTCATCTCCCCGACGAATTGAGCGACAAAGAGGTTCGTCGGCCTGGCGTAAACTTCATGAGGCGGCGCCACTTGGAGGATCTCACCGTCATGCATCACGCACACCCTGTCTCCCAAGCTTAGCGCCTCGGCTTGATCGTGCGTCACGTAGAGCGTCGTCACGCCGACAGCCTTGGTGATTTTTTTCAGCTCGACGCGCATCTGCTCGCGCAGGCGGGCGTCGAGATTGCTCAGCGGCTCGTCCATCAGGAGAATCTTCGGCTCCGTGACCATCGCCCTGGCCATCGCCACCCTCTGCTGCTGCCCGCCGCTTAAGTCAGTGGCCGGGCGATCTTCCAAGCCGTCCAGTTGAACCAACTGGAGCGCCCGGCGGACCTTGTCCGCCACAAGGTCCTTCGCGACCCGGTTCCGGCCTTTGATCAAAGGGAAGGCCACATTCTGGAACACGTTCATATGCGGCCATATCGCGTAGGATTGGAACACCATGCCGATGTCGCGCTTTTCTGTCGGGACATAGATTCTCTTGCTCGGCGAGTTGACGACACTGCCGCTGATTTCGATGTCGCCGTCATCGGGCCTCTCAAGGCCGGCGACGCAGCGCAGCGTGGTGGTCTTGCCGCAGCCGCTGGGGCCCAGCAGGACGCAGAATTCTTTTTCTGCTACCTCCAGGTCGATGCCGCGCAGCGCCTC
>JAHFAP010000064.1:1623-13385 GCA_023250495.1 Deltaproteobacteria bacterium
ATCCAAACCCAGCTATTGAAAATCCCCGCGCCCACCAAAGGAAGCACGATGCGGCCCAGCACGCGGAGCGTGGAGGCGCCGGAAACCTTGCCCGCCTCTTCCAATTCCCGGTGCACCTGAATCATGACGCCATTGGTGGTCCGGGTGCCGTAGGCGATCCAGTTGATCGTGTGCGCGATAACGATAATGGCGATGGTGCCGTACACCGGAAAGATCCCTCTATAGGCCAGTCCCAGGTAGCCCAAACCCACGGCGAGAAGGATGCCGGGGATGGCATGGGGGAGAAAGGCCATGGTGTCGAGCAAGCCGCGAAAGCTTACCTGTGTGCGCACGACGACCCAGGAAACCAGGACGCTCAGAAGCATCGTGGCCGTAGGCACAACGAACATAAGAATGGCCGTATTGATAAATGGAAGCGCGCCGGCGTAATCAAAGACGGCGCTGTAATTGCCTAGCGTGATGGTTGAGAGGGCGGCGACGGACGGTAACTGAAGATGCGGCAAGAGGGAAGCCCACAGCAGCACCAGAAAAGGAATGAAAACCTCCATCGAAAGGTAAAACAGGACGAAGGCCATGGCCGGCCATTTCCATCTGCGCAGGGCGATTTCCCGTGGGCGGTAGCCGCGCCCGGTGATGACCGTGTACTTCTTGCCGTGCTGCACCAGCCGTACGTAAAAATAGGCGAGGATCAAGCCGGCCAGGAGCATGACCGCGCCATAGGCGCCCGCGACGCCGTAGTTGGGCAAGCCGGTCGGCGGATTGGTCGAAGTGAAGATCAAGGAGCTCAGCACGAGGATCCGCGCCGGAAGTCCGACAATCGCCGGGACTTCGAAGACAGCGAGCGCGGTCATGAAGAGATAAACCATCACCCCGGCAATCGCGGGCAGAGTGATCGGGATGTTGATTCTCAGGAAGGTTTGAAGCTTGCTCACCCCCGCGGTGTAGGCCGCCTCTTCAAGCGCCGGGTCCATCGTGCGGTAGGCCGCCGCCAGCATGAAGAACGCCGGCGGGACGAATGAGACGCCCTGAATGAAGGCCATCCCCGGTATGTTGTAGAGGCTGAGCAGCGGGCGATCCAGGCCGAACAGTTGCGCGGCCCATTGGTTCACCAAGCCGATGCGCGGGCTCAGCAGCAGAATCCAGGCGATAGTGCGGAGAAATACTGGAATCAGAATGCCGACGGTCATGAGGACATAGATCGTGCCTTTCATGGGCAGATCGGTGCGCATGAGCAGCCAGACCAAGGGGACCGCGAAGATAAGCGTGACCAAGACCGTGCCCGAGGCGAACAAAAGCGTATTGAGCAGGACTTTGTAGGTGCCGGGAGCGCTGTAGACCGCTATGAAGTTGGCGAGCGTGAGCGGCCCGCCTTCTCCCGGGAATCCGGTGCGTAGGCTCATGAGAAACACCATGGCCAGCGGCAGGCCGACCATGACGAGGAGCAGCGCCATCAACCCGCCGGCAAACAGCCCGACGCCGTGGCCCCTTACATCTACAACCCGGCCCCAGGGGCCGATGTCTGTCACTGCCTTCACGCTATTTCTCTTGAACCGCGAGGAATTTTACAAACCGCTGAAGCCGAAGATCTTGCCGTATTCTCTGGAGAGCCGGTCGACGGCCTCGGATTGCTCCTGGCTCATGTACACGACCTTTTTCCCCTGCACGTACTTATAGGCGGACGTTCCTGGGATCAAGGCGGAGCTTTGGCCGGCGTACTTCTCCCAGATCTTCTGCGCCTCGGGAGTCGTGAGAAACGCGGCAAAGAGGTGTCCCACTTTGGGATGCAGGGCGTTCTTCGGCACGCCGGCATGGTAGGCGGGCGCAATCAGCGGCGTCACGCCTTCGGCGTGCACCACCGGCGCGCCTTTGTTCTTTTCCGTCTTGATCTCGCTGTCGCTCAAGGAGGCTGCCACCACGATCTCGCCCAAGAGCAGCCGGTTGTAGATCTCGCCCAGCCTTCCCAGGATCAACTCCTGCTTGGTCAGGGCATTGACAAACTGGGTGGTCTTCTCTTCGCCCCACGGCCCCGCAGCGAGCCGGGCCAGATGGTGCGTCGCGCTCGACACGCCCATCTTGCCCTTCCACTTCGGATTCAAAAGATCATCCCAGCTTTTGGGCGCATCCTTCGCAGACACCAACTGTTTGTTATAGGCGGGAAGCACGAACTGGTTGGCAAAACTCACGGCTCCATTGTCGTATTGGATCGCCTTGGAGTCCACACCCAGACTCCGATAGTCGAAGGTCTGGTGCAGCTTCCTCAGCCACAGCGTCGCGTGATGGGCGTCCGTGACGACCATCAGATCCCACTCGGGCGGCACGGCGCTCGCGGCCAAGCCGACCAGTTTGCCAATGTCTCGGGTCATGTTCCCCGACGGGCTGTACTGCATCTTGATGTTGAGGCCGTATTTCTGGTTCAATGCCGCGGTGAGCGCCTGAGCACCCTGTGGCGTCAGCGTCGATGGAGCGTAGAATTCCACCGTCCCCTCTTTCTTGGCCGCGGCGACAAGCTCGTCCACGGGAGCGGCCGACGCGGAGAGCGCCGATCCGAACAATGTCATGGAGATCGTCAGAGCGCCGAGAAAAAACTTGACCTCTTTCATCATTCACCTTACTGGAAGCCGAGAATTTTTCCGTAGTCGGTCGACAGCCGGTCGATCATTTCGGCCTGCTCCGGAGTCATGTAAAGGACTTTTTTCCCTTGAGCGTACTTGTACGCCGTGGTGCCGGGGATGAAAGCCGAGCTTTGACCGCCGTACTCTTCCCAGAGCTTCTGCCCTTCGGATGTCGTGAGGAAGAGCGCGAACAACGCGCCGACGTTGGGGTGCGCCGCGCCTTTGACCACGCCGGCGTTGTACGCGGGCGAGATCACAGGCTCGATCCGTTCGGCGTGGACGATAGGAGCGCCGCTCTTTTTCGCCGTGTTGATGTAGCTATCGGTGAGCGTGGCGATCATCACGATCTCTCCAGTCTGGAGCCGGGTGTAGAGCGCTCCCATCGTGCCCAGGACCAGCTCCTGCTTGGCCAGCGCCTTCACAAACTCCGTGGTCTTCTTCTCGCCCCACGCCCCGGCCGCCAGGCGCGCCAGATGATGCGTCGTCGTGGACATGCCGAGCTTGCCTCCCTTCCATTTCGGGTCGAGTAAGTCTTCCCATCGCTTCGGCACGTCTTGAGGCGGCAGGACCTTTGAGTTGTACGCGGGATAGACGAACTGGTTGGCGAGGATGATGGTGCCGTTGTCGTACTGAACCCAGTGCGGATTTACGCCGAGCTTCGCGTAGTCGAACGGCTGATGCAGCTTTCTCAGCCACAGAGTGGCGTGGTGCGCGTCCGTGACCACCATGACGTCCCACTCAGGTGTCGCGCCGGCGGCGCTCTGCGTGACCACCTTAGCCACGTCGCCGACCATGTTGTTGGAGGGGCTGTATTGGACCTTTATGCTCAGGCCGTACTTTTTGTTGAATCCCGCTGCCAGCGCCTGCGTTCCCTGAGGGCCGAGCGTCGACGGAGCGAGCAGCTCCAACGTTCCTTCTTTCTTCGCCGCGGCGATCAGTTGCTCTATGCTCGCAACGGACGCAGCGTGCAGTTGCTCCACGAAGAGCCACAGCACAGCGAAATTTACGAGCAGGAATGAAAATCGCCTCATAATCCCCTCCTGAGAAAAACCAGCGGCTAGACCCTCACCCGTTCCCTCTCCCTAAGGGAGGGGGTTAGAGTGAGGGTGAGCTTTTTAGCATTGCCACACACTCTACTGAATCTTCGGGCCGATGTATTCCAGGATGTAAAGTCCGCCTTTGATTCGATCCGTCACATAGATCAGCCCGTCCGTGTCGACATACAGATCGTTGAACATCGGCGCCTTTTGCCCCTCCGGCGGCGGCGGAATGAAGAAGCCCACTTCCTCCGGGCGGTACTGATTTCTGATGTCGAAGATCCGCAGGCCGGCATTGTAGTATGTGACGAAGATGATGTTCTCGCTTTGGAACGAGCCGGGCCTGTTCTCATGGACGTTGTGCGGACCGAAGCGGAGTCCGCGTTTGCAAAAGTCGCCTTGCGGCACCGGACACGTGCTGATCATCACCGGATTTCTTTCCTCCCGGACGTCGATCAACCAGACTCGTTTTTCTCCCTCCTGACAGTCGTACTTCACAGACTCGTCGACGGCGACCACGAGTTTTCTTCCCGGAAGCGGCAAAGTCGTATGCGCGTAACCGCCGTAGGGCGGGCTCCAGTCGAGGCGACTGATGGTCTTCGGCTTGCCGATATTGGAGATGTCGACGATGGCCATCCCCGCGTCGACTAACGCGACATAGGCTCGGTTCCCGTTCGGAATAATGCCGTGAACGTAAAAATGCTCGCCTGGAAACGGCGCCCACTCCGGCGGGGTCTCTTCCCCTTCTTTCGTTCCCGGAACCCACCACAGCCCTGTCTGCTTAGGATGCGACGGATCCGAAATATCCGCGATCAGATAAGCCCTCTCCTTGATGCCCGGCATCATCGCTCCGACGTGAGCGTATTTCCCGTCGGTGAACCACATGCGGTGCACGCCTTTTCCAGGGATACGCATATAGCCGATCTCGCGCGGCTCGGTTGGATTTGCAATGCTATAGATACGGATTCCCGCTTCGTTAGGCACGCTGGCGCTAATCGTTTTGTCAAAGTAGGGACGCTCCTGGTTCTGAATCAAAATATCGCCGGCGATTTGAACTTTGTGGGCGTGGGTGTTGGGAGGATGGACCATCTGGCGCACGACCCGTGGCTCCCCCGGGTCGGCGGCGTCCACAATCGTGAGCGCCATCGGTGAAGTTCCGAGATGGGCGACATAAACGTAGCGCCCCACCTTGAGAAGCTGCATGCCGTCCCCATGGCCGTTGAGATCATGGTGCGCTATGAGTCGGACATTCAACCGCTCACTGCGCTCCTCTATCGCCTGCGCCTCTTTCGACCGCATCGGGCAACGCTCCTGAACGCCCAGTATTTCTGCCGATCTCAAAAAATCGCCTCCCTCATATACTGCCCCTGTCACGCCGATGTCAAACGGCCGCAGAGTCAACTCTTCTCCTGGTCAACCACCCTGCTTCCGTGCTATGAACTCGACCGAAGATAGCGGCCACGAATCTCTCATTCCGGGAGGTAAATATGAAGCGGAGCTTCGCCATCCTATCCCTACTCGCTTTCATGTCTCTGACAGCATCGCCCCTTCACGCCCAAACCAAGCGGATCGCAGTGGCCTACAGCGCGATCAGCGCCACGCAGTCCGCTTTTTACCTCGCCAAGGACGCCAAGTTGTTTGAAAAGCACGGCCTTTACGTCGATCCGGTCTATGTGGCGGGTGGCAGCCGAGTGTCTCAAGCGATGATCGCGGGAGAATTCGCTGTGGCCCTGGCCGGCGGAAATATTGTGTTTGCGAATCTTGCAGGCGGTGACATTGTCACCGTTGGCGGCGTGGTGAATGTGCCATCATTCTACCTTTACGTGCAGCCATCAATCAAAAGACAAGAAGATCTGAGAGGCCAAGCCTTGGGAATCACCCGCTACGGCGCCTCCACCGATTTCACTTTGCGATTTTTGCTAAAAAAATGGGGACTGGAGCCCGATCGCGATGTCAAAGTCATCCAAATGGGCGGACAGCCGGAAATTTTTGCCGGGATGCAGGCTGGCGTAATTCAGGGAGGAATTCTGTCCTCGCCTGGAGACTTTAAGGCGAAAAAAGCCGGCTTTGCCATGCTCGCTAATTTCGCCAAAGTAGGACTCGATTATCCAACCACGAGTATCGTTTCCACTCGTTCGATGATTAAGAAGGACCGGGAAACGGTGAAACGATTCGTGATGGCCTATAGCGAGGCCGTGGATCGTTTATTTCGCGATAAAGAGCTGGCTATCAAGGTAATCGGAAAGTGGACGCGTACTCAAGACCGTGAAACGTTGGAGTCGTCGTACGAGTACGCCACGAACTTTATCGAAAGACCGCCGCACCTCCCTTACAAGGCCATCGACATGGTCCTCGCGCAGACCGCAGAGACAGATGTTAGGGCGAAGGGGCGCAAAGCCGAGGAATTCATCGACCCCAGTATCTACAACGAGCTGGAGAAGAGCGGTTACTTCAAGTCTTTGGGGCGGTAAGAAGATGAGATGGAACTGAATCTCCACGGATCGGCGAGAACAATAGCGGAGGCCGTCCAGCGTGCCCGATCGGCAGAGGCCGCAGGCTTTGACGGCATCTTCTTCGCGGACAGCCAGCTCAGCTCTCTCGATCCGTTTCAGGTCCTGGCGCTCTGCGCCACCCAAACCACTCGCCTGCGACTCGGCACCGCCGTCAGCAACATGGTTTACCGCGACCCGAGCGTGCTGGCGAACTCCGCCGTCACCGTCAACGAGATCTCCCAAGGACGCGCCGTTTTAGGTTTGGGAACCGGAGACGGCCCGGTTTACAGCCTAGGACGCAGCGCGACAAAGCTGGCTGAGTTCGAACAGGGGCTGCGAACGATCCGCGATCTCGTGCGGGGAAAGTCCATTTCTGTTCCGCGAGGGAAAGAACGGCAGGCCGAAGGCAGAGTGAACCTGCGGGTGGGCAAGCTGCCGGTGCCGATCTATATCTCCGCCGAAGGACCGCGCAGCCTGAGAGTCGCCGGCAGAGTCGCGGACGGCGTGATTCTCGGGAGCGGTTTCGATCTTAGAGTTCTCGACTGGGCAAGGGAGCAAGTCGCCGAAGGCGCGCGCGAGGCGGGACGCGATCCATCGGAGATCGACATCATGCCCGCGGGTATGATCGCGGTGGACGACGACGGTCCTCGGGCGCGCAGCCTCGTGCGCTCGCGATTGGCCAATCGGGCGCACCACAATTTCCGTTTCACCCTGGAGACCGTACCTCCAGACGAAGTTGCCGGAGTGAAGCGATTCATGGCTGGGTTCGATATCTCGAAGCCCCTCGAAGAAAGAATCGATCCAAACCTCGTCACCGACTACCTGGTTCAGCGCTTCACGATTGCCGGCACGCCGCAGGAGTGCGTGCAGCGCGTGCGCGAACTGGCGCAAGCGGGCGTAAGGCGTCTCCTTCTAACACCGCCCGAAGCCATCTATCATCAAGTTTTGCAGGCCTGGGGCTGCAAGGTAATTCCGCAATTATGAATTTTGAGTTTTGAGTTTTGAATTCAAAATTCAACATTAAACATTCAAAATTAACGTATGAAGGCCGTTATCCTTAGAGAGTTTGGCGCGCCGGAGGTTCTCCACATCGAGGAAGTGCCTACGCCGTCGCCAGGCCCGGGCGAAGTTCTCGTCGAGGTTCATTCGGTCTCGGTCAATCGCACACTTGATCTCGTCGTTCGCCAAGGTAAATATCCCTCGGACATTCGCTTACCTTTGGTGCTGGGCGTGGACCCATCAGGAGTGGTCACCGCCATCGGTGCAGGAGTGGAGCGACCAAAGGTTGGGGAGCGCGTAGCGGTCGTCTCTATGATCGCGTGCGGTCAATGTCGATACTGCCAGGAGGGAGAGGAGGCAAATTGCATCAATAGCCGTCACATCGGCGTCCACCGCTGGGGCGGCTACGCGGACTACGTGGCGGTGCCGGCAAGAAACACTTTCTCCATTCCAGAGCGTCTCTCTTTTGCCGAGGCCACCGTGATCACGCGCCATTTCCCGATGGCCTTTAATCTTTTAATCAACAAGGCCAACCTGCAGGCGGGCGAGTGGGTGCTGGTTATGGGAGCTGTAGGCGCTTTAGGGAGCTGTGGCGTGCAAGTCGGGAAGATGCTGGGGGCCAAGGTGATCGCCGGCGCCGGCTCAGACGAACGCGTGGCGCTCGCGCTGAGCTACGGCGCCGATTTCGGAGTCAATTACCGTAGCCAGGATCTGGCCAAGGAGGTCATGAGAATAACCAACGGAAACGGCGCCGATGTGGTTTTCGAGAATATCGCCGACCCAACCCTCTGGCCGGGCGCTTTCAACAGTCTGGCCTGGGCTGGCCGCCTGGTGACGGCCGGTGGCCACGGAGGGGGGCAGGTGACCCTCGATGTTAAACGGCTCTACCTCCGCAGGATGCGGATCATCGGCGCAGCAGGCACGAACCGCCGCGATGTGGAGCGCTCTTTGGAGGCGGCGGCTGCCGGGAAAATCCGCGCCGTCATCAGCCGGACCATGCCTCTGCGCGAGGCCGCGGCCGCGCACCGAATTGTGGAGCAAAACCAAATCGTGGGTAAAATCATCCTGGAGCCGACCGCGGAATGAAGTCGGTTTACAGGGGAGAAGCGTTTGTGTTAAGAACAGCGCAAGAATTTTAAAGGAGAGAGTTTATGGCCGAGATCGTATCGATCGTTGGAATCACCCACAACCCTTTCATGCCACGGCTTTTCAAGCAACCCAACCGTCCACCCGGATGCGCGAAGGTACTTGAGAGAATCGACATGATGCGGGAAAAGCTGCGCCAGGCCAAACCCGATGTAATCGTCGCCATCGGCAACGATCACCTCCACCAGTTTTTCATGGACAACATGCCCGCCTTCATGATCGGCAAGATGGACGCCTACAGCGGCACTTTTTACGATGAGATCCGCGAGTTCGGCCTTCCCACTCATCGCGTCCCCGGAGACCTGGAGATGTCGGATGCAATCATGGAAGGCGCTTTCGACAGAGGCGTTGACTTCGCCTACTCCAACGAGCTGACTATCGATCATTCCATCATCGTCCCGCTTACGTTCGTCAGGCCGGAGATGGACGTTCCGATCGTGCCGATTTTGACCAACTGCATCGCGCCGCCGCTGCCGAGACCGAAGAGATTTTACGAGGTCGGCCAGGCTATCCGCGCCGTCATCGATAAACTCCAAACCAACAAGCGGATTGCAGTTTTGGTCAGCGGCCACCTGTCGCTTGAGGTCGGCGGGCCGAGGCAATTTGAGCGGAAGCTGATGGACCCGAACTTTGACGCCTCCGCCGTCGGCTGGATTTCCCAGGGAGATGTGAACGGCGCCGTCAACCACTGCTCCTTCGACCAGCTCAAGCAGTCCGGCAATATGACCCACGGGTTTTTGAACTTCATCATGATGATGGGCGTCGCCAACGCGAGCAAGCCGTCGTATGCCGAAGGACTCGACGCCGGCTTCCCGGCGATACCGTTCTTCTCCTGGGAGGCTTCCTGAGGATGAAGAAGTCAGTTTGGTTGCTGTTTTTGATCACAGCCCCATTACACGCTTTCGCTCAAGAGCATCATTCACCCTACGCCGGGCAGGAGGCGCGTGAGATCAAAGCGCTTTCACAGGATGAGATCCAAGCCTATTTGACCGGCCAGGGGATGGCGCTCGCCAAAGCCGCAGAGTTGAATCAATACCCTGGTCCGCTGCATGTCTTAGAGCTTGCCGCGCAACTCCAGCTCACGGAAGCGCAAAAGCTCCAGACGCAAAGGATTCGCGCAGCGATGCTGAAGGAAGCGACCAATCTTGGGAAACTCATTGTCGAAAAGGAAAGAGAGTTAGATGCCCTGTTTGCGACAGGTAAAATCGACGAGAGTACATTGCGCACGTTAGTAGGAGATATCTCCCGGCTGCAAGGAGAGTTGCGGACAGCGCACCTGCGGGCGCACTTGGAATTAAAACGTATCCTCACTCCGGAGCAAATCAAAAGATACACTGAGTTGCGCGGGTATGAGGGGAAAGAAGCGGGCGCGCAGCATGGGGGACATTAACACGGGGAAAATTAATTGCTACAAGGAGCCATCATGAGCAAGTACCTGATGAACAAATTCATTCATCACGTCAACATGAACGAGGCGGCGGAGAAAGAGTACAAAAGTAATCCTCATGCCTACGTCCAGAAGTGGGAGAAAGGCGAAAAGCTAAAACTGGCGGCCGAGGAGCGCGAAGCGCTCTGCAAGCGCGATTACGGCAAGCTCTACGCGCTGGGCGCGCACCCGTTTACGCTCTGGAGCTTCACGGAGGCGATCTGGGTCCACGAAGTTCCGCGAGAACAACTGGTAAAGGACTACAAGGAAAAGGCCGCAAAGGCCGGTTACCCTGATTTCAAGACCTAACTTTTCTACCCTGTTCAGTCCTTCAAAAACCGCAGGCAGTGATTGTGTCATTCTGAGCCATAGCGAAGAATCTCATCCGGCATACCAATCAGAGCTTAGGTCAGTCCATGTCGGATTAACCGACCCGATTAAGGCAATCTTTTTAGCCCGGAGCCAACCTTTTATTTGCTTCTCTCGAGCGAGCGCGGCTTGAACGTCGCTGGTTTCCTCGAAATAAACAAGTCGTGTAACGTTGTATCTGGCAGTAAAACCAGGAAGTAGTTTACGTTTGTGCTCATGCACTCGCCGTGTAAGGTCATCGGTTACTCCTGTGTAAAGAGTTCCCGACTTGTTGGTCATAATGTACACGTAGTAATACTTCTGCGCCACTGGCCTGTCTTTGGGAATCGCTTTTTAAGAAGAGCTACATTTCCTTTTCGACGCTTCAGTTAGATACTTCCCCGCGAGATGCTTCGCTTCGCTCAGCATGACAGCTTTTGTTAGATCCTTTACGGTTTCTTAAGCTTGACCGCCGGGTAGAAGTACTCGTAAGTTCCATCCTCGACTTTTTTGAAGACTTGCGAGACGGTCTTCCACGGATCCTTGGCATAGTCCTCGTAGCGGCCGGGCGCGTTGATCCCAGGAATCTGTGGAACCCAGTCCTCGGCCAGCAGCTCTTTCGGATCGCCGTAGCGCGAGGCCAAGGCCCTGACTTCGGGACTATCCAGAGAGGTCATGCGCCCCTTGTCGATGATCGTCACCCAGGTATTCTTGGTTCCACGAACACGGAGCCTGTAGGTCGAAAAGTAGTTGTGGACGTGGAACCAGTGATCGTTCGGTAGATTGTTTTTCGTGGTAAAGTCGACCCACTCCTTGGCCCATTCGGGAGAATCCGGACTGTGATGGACTCGTATGCCATGACCAAAGTGAAGCACGCCGCTTCGGTTGCGCTCCGTCAAGTTTTCCCCTCTCATGTTCTCGTCCGGCCGCTTGAAGTACTTGGGATTCGTTCCCAGTGCGACCTCGTAGAGGAGCCAGTAGCCAGGCCGGTCATGGTAGGGATAGGTGAGCTCGTTGATCTTGGGATATTTGAGAAACTCTCTCCATGCCTCGCCGTAGAGGCCGCCGCCTTTGACCTCGCTGATGTAGCCATCCTTTAAGTGGACTTCCACTCGCGGATAGTGGCCGGCGTGATTGGCAGTGCCGGCGATCACGCCGCTCGGCTTGGGCGTGGGAGAACGCGCGTTCCATTTTTTCTGAAAGGCGGGGTACTCCACCACCGAGTAGGGAAAGCGGCCCGTCGCCTGATTGGGAAACATATAGAGATGCCCCTGCTGATAGACGCCGCGCGCCCAGCGGGCCGCCATATCCTCGGTCAGGTCGCTAACGAGATTCGTTCCTTCAGGATCGGTAATCTGCAGGCGGTCGGTCCAGCCGATCGGTTCTATCGCTCTCTCTTCGACGAGCCTCCAGACATCTCCCGGAAACGCGGCGATCTTGCTCATCATGGTCCAGCGATTGTCGAAAACCATGACGCCCAAGAATTTATCTTCATAAGGCCTGACGTATCGCCGCAGCGTCGTCGTCCCGCCTGTGCCCCAGAAGACTCCTTTGACCGTCGGATTTTTCTCCAGATATTGCTTGATGCCCTTGCCGATGTTTTCCCGCTCGAGCTTCTTTCGGACCTCTCTCAACCGCTCCGGCATCTCGACGCTGGCAGGATACAGCTTCTCATAGAGATCCGGGCGGCGCTCCTTGAGCC
>JAHFAP010000252.1 GCA_023250495.1 Deltaproteobacteria bacterium
CAGAAGGAACTGGGGATGCAGTGAAGTTCCGGCTGGTTTCGCTTCCTACGTCTCGATCCCGCGGATAAGCGGCAGGCGCCAGGAGACTAGGATGGCGAGCAGAATCACGATGCCGCCCATCATAGCCACGGTCGCGGGAGCGCCTACAACGTGGGCGGCCACTCCGGCCAGCATCGAGCCGACCGGCATCAGCCCACGATCCAGCATGTAGAGACTCATCACGCGGCCGCGCAGCGCGTCGGGCACGATCATCTGCAACATCGTGTTCGTGGTCGCCATGAACATGATCTGGAAGCCTCCCACTCCGACCAGCACGAGCAGCGCCAGCGGAAAAGATGTGATCCGCGAAAACAGGATCATAAAAGCTCCCAGGAAGATCAGACTCCACAATAGCAACAGTCCTTTGCGCCTGATGCTGTGAGCCAGGGAGGCGAGCAGCAGGACCGCCAGCACGGCTCCCGCGCCGGGAGCAGCCATCAGCAGGCCCAGCCCTTCCGGCCCGACCCGCAGCACATCTTTCTGGAAAACCGGCATCAGCGCCTGATAGGGGACCGCGAAAACCCGCGGGACATAAGCTGCTGTCATAAGCGCCAGCACGGTCGGGTTGGACCATACATACGCCAGCCCTTCCTTGAGATTGGCCAGCGCCGAGGACTGGCGCGCCTCCTCCGGAGTTGGAGGGACGTGCATCAAGTAGACCATCAGCAGAACGCCGATGTATGCCGCGCTTTGAACGAAGAAATTGCCGGCGGCGCCGAACGCGGCGATGAGCACCCCGCCAAGGGCGGGGCCGATGACCTTGGTGAGATTGAAGCCGGCCGAGTTGAGCGCCACCGCGTTCATCAATTCATTCTTGGGCACCATGCTGGGAACCAGGCTCTGCCGCACCGGCTCGTTGAAAGCCCAGGCGACGCCCGTGATCAGCGTGAACAGAAAGAGATGCCAGGCCTGCAAAAAACCGGAGGCCACCAGGGCTCCCATGCAGAGGGCAGTGGCTATCAAGACGTACTGCGTGTTGAGCATCAACTTGCGCCGGTCCATGCGGTCGGCGGCCACGCCGGCGATCGGCCCCGCCACCAGAAAGGGCAGCGCGCGCAGGCCGTTCAGCGCACCGAGGAGGACCGAAGATCCGGTGAGGTCGTAGAGCAGCCATCCCAGCGTCACCTGCTGGATCCACTGCCCGGCGCTCATGAGGACCGTGCCGCTCCAAAGATAACGGTAATCGAGGTGACGCAGAGACGAGAAAGTATGCGGCTTGAACCGAGAGGGAGCTGATTCAACCTCGGTTGCTACTTCAGACGTGGATAACTCTTCCAAAAGATCCTGGCCTCAGCCGTTGCGTTCGCGGGTTGAACGAAGTTACTATTAGCAGGAACCAGCTTCCGTTGCCAGAACATTTTTCCTCGCAAGGAGCGCGCTCATGAACTCGGCAAAAAAAACGGCGACGCTCTTCCTCGGCGCTCTGCTGACCATCCTCACATTTCCGCCCGCCGCGGAGAATCAAATGACAGGAGCCCGCTCGATGGAGCTGCGAAGTTCAGCATTCCAAAGCGGCGCGGATATCCCGCGAAAATATACCTGTGACGGAACAGATCTCTCTCCTCCTTTGAGATGGGAGAACGCGCCATCATCCACCAAGAGCTTCGCGCTGATCGCGGACGACCCGGACGCTCCCGTGGGAACTTGGGTCCACTGGGTCGTTTATGATTTGCCCGCGCGGAGCAGCGAGCTGCAGGAAGGGATGCCGGCCACTGAGACTTTCAGCGGCGGCGCCAAGCAAGGGGTCAACGACTTCAGGAAGGTCGGCTACGGCGGACCCTGCCCTCCGCCCGGACCCACGCACCGCTATTTTTTCAAGCTCTACGCCTTGGACGTGGAGAGCCAGCTCAAGCCTCGCGCCACGAAGCAGCAGCTTCTCGACGCCATGAAAGGCCACATCCTGGCCGAGGCTCAGCTCATGGGCCGCTACGGAAGATAAGTTCTACTTCGGCTTCTCAAATCGCAGCACGAACCGGTCGCTCTTGCCACGCTGCTCCTTCAACGCGCTCTCCGTGCGCGGGTCGTCGGCGTTCCTGAGCATCTCCCCTTCTTTAGCGAGGATAAAACCAACGCCGGTCACTTCTTTGACGACCAACGCCTTCTCTATGCGGTGGAGAGTTTTCCTCACCTGGTCGCCGCTCCTGTCCTGAGCCGTGTGGTCTACGACGCCGTAAACTCCGCCGGGTTTAAGCGCCGCAAAGACCCTCTTATTCATCGCTGGTCGGTCGGCCTGATCCACCTCATGATAGTCGAGGTTGATGAGAACGAAGTCGAGCGAGCCGTCTGCAGGCAAAGCGACCGTCCCCATGCTGCCTTCAAGCAGCTTGATGTTCGCGTAGAGAGGATTTTTAAAACGCTCCCGCGTCTCGTCGCGCACAGTGGGATTCGCGGAATAGACTGCGCCTTTCTCACCCACGAGCTGAGAGAGGATGACCGTGTAGTACCCTCTGCTGGCCATGAGATCGGCCACCTTGTCTCCCGCTTTTACCCCGAGGAATTTGAGCATCTCTTCGGGCTTGCGGATGGCGTCGAGCGCGCGCTCGTTCGCGGGCCGTTCCGGATTGGCGAGGATCGCTTTGAAATCTTGCGCGAAGGCCGGGCCCATGTTCCCGCCTGTCGCCATCAGGATCAGCGACCCCAGGATCGCACACGTCACAGAAGAAATCTTCATCATGTTGCCTCCTTGTTATCCAGGTTATCTACTTTCGCTCTGTCCCGCTCTAAACATGGCATCGTCGCGGCGGATAAAGCCCGGCGGTTTCCCGTACTTGGACCGGACTTCAAGCCACTCTCCCTGGGAACCAACCACATTGACCGTAGTTCCCTTTTGGATCGTGGCCACTTCGCGGGAAGAAACCGACGGCTTCTCGAGAACCGCGGTGTCGCGGATGACTTCGTAACTGCCGGGCTCGGCCGGGCGTCTCCAACTCGGAGCCGGAGAAGGCTCCGCGTTCCTGGCTACGGTTTTTTCCTTCGCCGGAGATGGAGCAGCAGCCAACCGCTCGGCCTGCTTCTGCGCCACCTTGAGTTTTTGCTGGGCGGCGGAAAACGCTTTGTTGGTCTCGTCAAGCTTGGACTCCAACTCCTTCACCCTGCCGGAATTCGCCTCGAGCTCCTTGCGCAGTTGAGCAACCTCGCTGTCGAGCGCCTGAATCTGTTTGTCCTTGTCAGCCAACTCCTTGGCGCTTTGCTCCGGCGGCGGAGCCAAACGGACGCCTTCACTTCTGTACCCGATGAGGCTATTCCCGGCAAGGACGACAACAATAGCGAGCAGGGCAAAGATTACAACGTAGGCCCATCTTGGATTTTTTTCTCCCATATCGGCTCCTTCGACAACGCTTTCGTATTTAGGGTCCGTGCGCAACGGCGCTAGGACATATTATCACCCTCTTCTATTGCTTTCCAAGTCAGCACGCGTGTGGTAAAGATGCCCTTGCAGATTTGTTATCTGAGATTTGAGATCTGAGATTCCGAGCGGAGCGAGGACTGAATGGCTCTGATCATCGGCGAAAGAGAAACACGGAAACTGATCGACATGCCTCGGGCGGTCAAGGTCGTGGAACAAATGTTCCTCGACCGGGCGGCGGGCAAAGTGCGCAGCCTGCCGCGCCGCAGGCTCAAGGGCAGCGAGAAGCAGCTCAACGTGATGGCCGCCTGGCACTCCGAGTCGGACCTGCTCTGCCTCCGCGCATATGCCGGCGGGTCGAACACCATCACTCTATACAGCGGCCGCACCGGCGAGATACGCGCCGTCCTGAACGCCGCCTATCTCAGCAGCCTGCGCACCGGCGCCGCCAGCGGCGTGGCCGCAAAATATCTCGCGCCCGCGAAGACCGACGTGGTCGGAATCATCGGCCCCGGATGGCAGGCAACCTTCCAGGTGGAGGCGATCGTTCATTCTTGCCGGGTCCGACAAGTTACGGTCTGGGGACGCGATCCAAAAAAAATCCGAGCGTTCATCAAGCAGATGAGCGGAAACCTCTCCGTCGAATTCAAGGAGTCCTCGTCGCTTCAGGAGTTGGAAGCGGCGTCGGATATTTTAGTCGTGGCCACAGACTCGGCCTCTCCCCTGATCGACGGCGATCGGCTTAAGGACGAGGTCCTCGTCATCTCGATGGGCGCGAACCAACCGGTGAAGCATGAGATCTCCGGCGAGCTGATCAGGCGCACGGGTCTTGTGGTGACAGACGATATCTCGACCGCGAAAACCGATAGCGGCGACCTGATCGTCGCCTGCGAGCAGGGAATCATCCGCTGGGAAAACGTGATACCCCTGGAAAAGATCGTCGCATCCGGCAGCCCCGCCCCGCGTGCCAAAAAGATTCTCTTCCAATCGAACGGCATCGCCGACGAAGACCTCGCGGTGGGCCGCTACGTCTGGGAGCAGGCGCGGAGAAAGAAGGTCAGGCTGAGATCCGTCTCAGAAATTTAAAGCGAGGAGCGTATGCACACAGGTTCATACATTAACGGGCAGTGGTATCACCCGAAGTCGGAGCGGCTCGTTCGCAACATTAATCCGGCCGATA
>JAHFAP010000253.1 GCA_023250495.1 Deltaproteobacteria bacterium
CTTGTCCGTGATAGTGAGTTGAATTCCGGGTGAATTCCGGGGACATAATACTGATTTCACGGGATATTTATCGGCTGCGGGCAGATCCGCTTGAGATGAAAACCTCGAAGAATCCGACAACCTTCTCGACCCTGAGGTCGTCGCCCAGGAAATCGTCGAGGATCTCGAAGCCGCCCTCGAACAGTTCCGCGAAATCGCCACGGATCTAGGTGGAGAGGATACGAATAAGTAATGTCCTAAAGCTTTTGGCTATCCGAAGTATCCTTCACATCTACTTCTTCACAATCAACACTGGGCACCGGGCATAGCGCAGAGTTCTCTCTGCCACGCTTCCAAGCATGAACCGCCAAAGAAGAGTAGAAGCTAGGCCTTTACACTCGCCTCTCTGCTCTGCTGCAAGTGCGCGAGCGCTTTGCTGGCCGCCTCCTGCTCGGATTGTTTCTTGCTCTGGCCTTCTCCCCGGCCCAATACTTCGCCGCCGATGATGATCTCCGTCACGAAGCGCTTTTCGTGATCCGGTCCGCTCTCGGCGACCAGCCGATAGACGGGCGGGGCGTGAAACAACATCTGGCTGATCTCCTGGAGGCGCGTCTTGTAATCGTGCTGCCCCAACTGTCTTTCCTCGATGTCGGATGAAAAGTAGCACTCCACCACGCGGCGGGCCGGCTCGTATCCTCCGTCCCAGTAGATCCCGCCGAGCAGCGCTTCGAATGCGCCGGCGAGGATGGACTTTTTTTTCCTCCCGCCGCTGCGCTCCTCGCCCTTGCCCATGCGCAGCAACTCGCCCAGATTCAGTTGCGTCGCCTTCCCCGCTAGGGCGGCGGCGTTGACCAGGGAGGCGCGCATCTTGGAGAGATCCCCCTCGCTCTTTTCAGGAAACCGGCGCATCAGAACATCACTGATGGCGAGGTCCAGAACGGCATCGCCAAGAAACTCCAGGGTCTCGTTGTGGCTGTCTTCTTTCCCCCGGCCGTACGAGACGTGCGTAAGGCAGCGCTCCAGGAGAGCAGGATCTGAGAAAGCGTATCCCAGCTGCTTCTGAAGGAGGAATAGTTGTGGTTCTTTCTCCACCGCTGTCAAATAATTTTAAATTCTTAATGTTGAATTTTGAATTCAAAACTAAAAATTCAAAATTCAAAATTATCGGCCAATCACTTGGCCGATGAGCGCTCCGTTTTCAAATCCTTCGATCGCGACCTGCACTTCCTCATTGACCTGCGCCCCTCCGCCGTGGACCGACACCGGCAGGTAGTTCCTGCTATAGCCTCGAAGCGCCCCGCCAACACTTAAGTCGCCTTCAACCAGGACAGAAACCTGCTGGCCGAGAAAACGGCGGTAGAACTCCTTCTTCTTGCGCGCCCCGAGTTCTCGCATTTTTCTCGCCCGCTCCTTCTTAACCGCTGCGGGCACCTGATCGGGAAGAGAGGCCGCCACAGTGGCAGAGCGAACCGAGTAGGGAAAGACGTGAAAATAGGTCAAGGGAAGCGAGCCGAAAAATTCCATCTGCCGCTCAAAGCACTCTTCGCTCTCGCCGGGAAATCCCACGATGATATCGCTCCCCAGCGCCGCGTCTGGCAGCGCCTCGCGCGCCTTGGTGATGATTTCACGGTAGTATGCCGTGTCGTAGTTGCGGCGCATCTGCTTGAGGATCCTGTCTTCTCCCGCCTGCGCGCAGACATGAAGATGAGGACAGAGAGTCTCCGACTGCGCGATGAGCTTCAGCAATCGGTCCGGCACTTCGCGCGGGTCCAGCGAGCTGAGGCGGAGCCGGCGGATTTGGCTCTTTTCAAGGATCATCTCCAGCAGCGATGTCAGGTCCGTTTTAGGAGTGAGGTCGTGGCCGTAGCCGCCGAGGTGGATCCCCGTCAGGACGATCTCGACGAAACCCCGCTCCACAAGAGAGCGCACTTCCCTTAAAACTTCTTCGGGCGGGACGCTGCGGCTGCGGCCCCTGGCGGTCGGTATGATGCAATAGGTGCAGGAGTAGTTGCACCCCTCCTGAATTTTTAGAAAGGCGCGTGTGTGCCCGGGAAAAGCCCGAGCGCCCAGCACCGCCACTCCGCGTTCTTTTCTTACATCGCCGACGGCGACTCTTTCCGCATCAGGCAGCGGCTCCTTCTGATTAACGAAGCGGAGCAGCTCATCCAGACGGTTCAGACCTACGACATAGTCCACCTCCGGGAGCCGCGCGACCTCTCCCGGACTTACTTGAGCATAGCAACCCGTCACCAGCACGCGCGCCGCCGGGCTCCGCCGCTTGGCTCGCCTCACGAGCTGGCGCGCTTCCCAATCGGCGCGGTCCGTCACGGTGCAGGCGTTGATGATGTAGAGATCGGCGCTCTCGTCGAATGGGACGAACGAGTGCGCGCCCTCCAGGCGCGCCTGGATGACAGCAGAATCGTACTGATTGATCTTGCAGCCAAGGGTGGTGATAGCGATGCGCATAAATAGCTTTCAGCGATCAGCTCTCAGCTTTCAGCCAAGATTTCCTAGCTGACCGCTGACAGCTTCCTTGCTGATTGCTTTCTATATATGCGCCCTAGGAATGAGATGTCAATGCAAGGGAATGCAGGCTGAGCAGAGGAATTATGCTCAGCCTTGTTATGAGGCAGCTACTTTGGCGAGCAGGGATTGGGCAATCTTTTTTCTCTGCCTTCGTTTCCAACGCCTATGCCGATGGACGGAATCAGAGCGGGAACCAAGCTCTCCCAAAAGCTCGTCTTCTTCTCCTCGGCCTTCTGGGTTTCCTCCGAAGGTTTCGGCACGCCCGCTGTCTCGTTGTCCGCTCTGTCGATCGACAGTTGTAGGCTATTAAGATCTATAACCGGCGTACCCAGACCAATCTGCGGCGTGCTTGGCGTCAGCGTGGGAGTTGTTTGAGCGGCGGTCGGCGGGCATTTCGGACAGATGCATTCCAGTGTCTTTGTATCTATCCAGGTTTGCTTGTCGCTGTCCCAGGCGAAATTTCGACCACTGTCGGGATCGAACGCTCTTGTGTGGTCGCTGATGTCGCGTCGCACCCCTGGGAACTGCGCCCGGAGGCAGTTGACATAGGTGTAGTCCTCATAAACGGGATCGCTATTCTTGGAGACATTTCGTGGACAGGTCACCCCCTTGAGCGTCTTTGTATCTATCCACGCCTTTTTTTCATTGTCGTAAGCGAAGTTTCGACCACTGCCGGGATCGAACGCTCTTGTGTGGTCGCTGATGTCGCGTCGCACCTCTGGGAACTGTGCCCGGAGGCAGTTCACGTACAAGTAGTCTTCATATACTGCATCTGGCTTTGCCAGTTGTCTGGCGGTAGAACTTTGAGCTACCGCGCTTTTCGGAAAGAGAGCTAGGTTGGGGAAGAACACCAAAGGAATCACAAGGGTGTGCAGAATGGCAGACCGGGCTTTGTTGTTCATGAAACTGGTTTCCTTTCACGATAGACCATCACAACCATATCTTCTTGGTATCTCGGCATTCGAGCGTCACGCGAAACACGTGCGGAGCCTGTGGGTCTTGCCAACGATTTCAAACTGCTCGTCTACTAGAGACCAGAGAGATGTTAGCCCTCATCCGGTATCGGTGGTGTCAGCAAATCCACGCACATCCATAGCGACGCTTTTAGGGTCAGGTCTTGGATCTTGGCAATCCAACAATCTTGCTGATCGTCGAGTAGTGCATCCCCAGATGCTCCGCAATCTCTCTCTGGCTATACCCATGCCTTTCTACCGCCTCGGCGATCTTTCTGTCCCTCCTCTCCTTCCCTTTCATCGTTGTCTTAAAGAGATCCGCCAACGACGGCCTGCCCAAATACCTCTGTCCTTTGGGAATCTCCTTCAACTTTTCATACCCACGCACATGGCTGACAAGTCTCTCGACAAAATCGTCTCTCCCTAAAAGACTCTGCGCTGTTACCGCCCCGTAGATCCTCTCCCCTCCTATGCCCTCCTTGACAAATTCCCGGTATCGCTTCTGTGCCGTCGCCTTCTTCTCCGCAAATTGCCCCAATACCCAGTCGGCTGTCAATACCCCGTTCGGCCTCGTCAAACCGGCAGTCCCCCCGTAACTGCTCCACCTCCACTTTCCTACCTCCTCTACCGCCTTGGCCCGCACCGGATTCAACACCACATACCGGCAAACCTCTAATAAATGACTCTCCTTGTCCACCAAGATCGCCTTGTAACGGCCCTGAAAAAGATGCCCCACGCGTCGATGCCTTCGGTTGTATGCCTGAGTGTAAATCCCATTGAGCTGCCTCATTCCTTTGGAGAGATTCCCCTCAGGCGTCTCGATAACAAGGTGATAGTGATTATCCATCAAACAGTACGCATGACAGAGCCAGTGATAGCGGTCCACCACTTTCTTCAGGGTATCCAAAAACAAGTCACGATCTTGGCTATCTTTAAATATCGCTTTCCGCTCATTGCCCCGGGTCGTGAGGTGATACACCGCTCCTGCATACTCGATCCGTAGAGGCCTCGTCATGATCCGCCAATATCACACAAATCAACAAAATGTCAAGATTCAAGACCTGACCCCAAATGCGGTTC
>JAHFAP010000254.1 GCA_023250495.1 Deltaproteobacteria bacterium
TCATCAAAGAAGGCGACACGGTCAAGCGGACGGGTCGCATCGCTGAGGTTCCGGTCGGTAAGGCGCTCGTGGGCAGGGTTGTGAATGCCTTGGGAGAGCCGATCGACGGCCGCGGGCCGATTGAGACCAAGGAGAGAAGAAGGATCGAGCTCAAAGCGCCAGGGATCGTGGCGCGCCAGCCGGTCAAGGAGCCGCTTCAGACCGGGCTTAAGGCGATCGACGCGATGATCCCCATCGGGCGGGGACAGCGAGAGCTAATCATCGGCGACCGCCAGACCGGCAAAACAGCCTTGGCTATTGATACCATCATTAATCAGAAGGGCGGCGACGTGACCTGCATCTACGTCGCCATCGGACAGAAGCGGTCAACAGTTGCGCAGGTTGTCGACAGGCTTCGCCAACACGGTGCAATGGACTACACCGTAGTTGTCTCGGCTACGGCTTCAGAATCCGCTCCGCTCCAATTCATTGCGGCCTACAGCGGCTGCACCATCGGGGAATACATCCGCGACAACGGCGGCCACGCGCTCATCATCTACGATGATCTCTCCAAACATGCGGTCGCTTACCGTCAGCTCTCTCTGCTCCTGCGCCGGCCGCCTGGCCGAGAGGCCTATCCTGGAGACGTTTTTTATCTCCACTCCCGGCTACTTGAGCGGGCGGCCAAGATGAATAACGCCCGCGGCGGCGGCTCTCTGACCGCCCTGCCGATTATCGAGACGCAGGCGGGTGACGTCTCCGCCTATATTTCGACCAATGTGATCTCCATCACCGATGGCCAGATCTATCTCGAGAGCGATCTGTTCTATTCCGGCGTGAGACCGGCCATCAACGTCGGTCTCTCGGTTTCCCGCGTCGGCGGCTCGGCGCAGATTAAAGCGATGAAGCAAGTCGCAGGGAGTTTGCGGCTCGACCTCGCTCAATACCGGGAGATGGCGGCCTTCGCGCAGTTCGGCTCCGACCTCGATCCGGCCACGCAGAGACAGCTGAACCGCGGCAGCCGGCTGGTTGAGATTCTTAAGCAGGGCCAGTACGAGCCTCTGTCGGTAGAGAAGCAGACCCTGATCATCTACGCCGGCACCAACGGCTTCGTCGATCATCTACCGGTTTCGGCCCTGAAGAAATACGAGCAGGAACTCTTTGCGTTTGTCGAGTCTAAACAGCCGGACCTGCTTCCTGAGATCCTGAAGAAGCGCGAACTTACGGAAGATCTCCGGGCAAAGATCGACAAAGCCCTGGAGGAGTTTAAGGCGGTCTTTAAAGAGTAATGGCGACTCTCAAGGCGATACGGAAGCGGATCGGCTCGATCCGCAACACGCAGCAGATCACCAAGGCGATGAAGATGGTGGCCGCGGCCAAGCTCCGCCGCGCTCAAGACGCCGCGCTGCGGGCGCGCCCCTATGCGGAGAAGATGACCGCCCTGTTGAGCAATCTCTCCTCTCGCGTCTCTCCCGAAGCTCACCCGCTGCTCGCGGCACGGGAGGAAAAACGAGTCGACCTCGTGATCCTCACCGCGGATCGAGGTCTCTGTGGCGGCTACAACGCCAATATCATTAGGGCCGGAGAGAAGTTCGTGCGGGGTCGAGCTCCGGAAAAAGAAACAAACCTCATCCTGGTCGGGCGCAAAGGTGTGGATTACTTTCGGCGGCGTAAGATCGAGGCCGTGGAGCGCTACCAGCAGATCGGCTCCATTGCGACGGAGCAGCTTGCCGGTGAACTGGCAGAAAAAGCGATCGCGCGGTTTTTAAGCCAAGAAGCCGCCGCGGTGTATATTCTTTACAGCCGTTTCCGCTCGGCTCTTTCTCAGGTGCCTACGCTCGAAAAGCTCGTTCCGGTAGCTGGAGCAGCTGAGGAGAGTGAAGGACAACCGACGGAATATCTCTTTGAGCCTGGCATCGAGCAGCTCCTTTCGAGTCTCTTGCCCAAGATCGTTGAGGTCGGTATCTTTCGCGCGCTTTTGGAGGCTGCGGCGAGCGAGCACGGAGCGCGCATGACGGCTATGGATTCTGCCACTACGAATGCGGCTGAGATCATGAGCCATTTGACCCTGCAGATGAATCGCGCCCGGCAGGCGGCGATCACGAAAGAGCTGCTCGAAGTGGTCTCAACTGCCGAGGCATTGAAGTGACCAGAACGGAGGCAGATTTATTATGACGTCGGGAAAGATCACGCAGGTCCTGGGGGCCGTTGTCGATGTGGAGTTTTCTGACGGGACCTTGCCGCCTATCTACAACGCCCTCAAGATCACCAACCCCGCCATCAGCGACCAACCATGGAATCTGATAGTTGAAGTCGCTCAGCATCTAGGAGAAAACACGGTTCGCTGCATCGCGATGGACAGCACGGAGGGGTTGGTCCGGGGGATGGAGGCGATGGACACCGGAGAGGGGATTAGTGTTCCGGTGGGCGCAGAGACACTGGGACGAGTTCTCAACGTGATTGGCGAGCCGGTCGATGAGGGACCGCCGGTCAACGCCAAGAAACGCTTTCCGATCCATCGCCCGACTCCATCGTTTGTGGATCAGGAGACGAAGGTTCAGGCCTTCGAGACGGGGATCAAGGTCGTCGACCTTCTGGCGCCCTACGCGCGCGGCGGTAAGATCGGCCTCTTCGGCGGCGCGGGAGTAGGCAAGACCATCATCCTTATGGAGTTGATTCACAACGTGGCGATGAAGCACGGCGGCTACTCCGTCTTCGGCGGAGTCGGGGAGAGGACTCGCGAGGGAAATGATCTTTGGTTGGAGATGAAGGAGTCCGGCGTCCTCAGCAAGGTCGCTTTGGTCTACGGGCAGATGAATGAACCTCCAGGAGCTAGAGCGCGCGTAGGCCTGTCCGCTCTAACGCTCGCGGAATATTTCCGCGACGAGGAGGGTAAGGACGTACTCCTTTTTATCGATAACATCTTTCGTTTTACCCAGGCCAACTCCGAGGTCTCGACCCTTCTCGGTCGCATGCCGTCGGCCGTCGGCTATCAGCCAACTCTCTCTACTGACTTAGGTGAACTGCAAGAGAGGATCACCTCGACGCGCAAGGGATCGATTACTTCGGTGCAGGCGATCTACGTTCCGGCGGATGATTTGACCGATCCTGCGCCGGCCACGACCTTTGCCCACCTCGATGCGACAACGGTGCTCTCGCGCCAGATCGCGGAGATGGGGCTCTATCCGGCAGTGGATCCGTTGGATTCCACCTCGCGCCTTTTGGACCCGCGCGTGATCGGCGAAGAGCACTATGAGGTGGCGCGTCAAGTACAGATGATTTTACAGCGCTATAAGGATCTGCAGGACATCATCGCGATCCTCGGCATGGATGAGCTTTCCGAAGACGATAAGCTCATCGTGGCCCGCGCCCGCAAGATCCAGCGCTTCCTCTCCCAGCCCATGTTCGTCGCTGAGGCTTTTACCGGCACTCCTGGGATTTATGTGGAGTTGAAGGATACGATCCGAGGGTTTAAAGAGATCGTAGAAGGCAAGCACGACGAGATTCCAGAGCAGGCCTTCTATATGGTAGGCACCATCGAGCAGGCGGTGGAGAAGGCCAAGAAGTTGGCGGCCGGTTGATCCAATGTTGAATTATGAATGTTGAATTTTGAATTCAAAACTCAAAATTCAAAATTCAAAATTATTTTAGTCATGGCGGATAAAATCACGCTCAGGCTAGTCACGCCGAGCCGGCTGCTGCTCGACGAAGAGGTGGACGAGGTCACGGCGCCCGGGGCTCTGGGCGAGTTTGGCGTCTTGCCGCACCACATCTCGTTTTTGACTCAATTGGAGCCCGGAGAGATGAGCTACAAGCAGGGCGCAGGAAGGAGCCATCTCGCCATCGGCGGAGGTTATGCCGAGGTGCTGGACGACGTCATGACGATTCTGGCCGATGCGGCGGAGTATGCTGACGAGATCGATGTCGAGCGCGCGCGCCGGGCGAGGGAGAGGGCGGAGAAAAAACTAGACGAGTTGAGCCGCGAGGATAAGGAGTTTCTCGCTGTCGAGGCCGCGCTGCGCCGGGCCCTAGTCCGGCTTCAGGTGGCAAGTAGAGAGGCAAGGATGTAAATTGAAGTTCGACAGTTCTATGACGAAGGCCGCATTTAAGCCACAGAGGACGATGTGGAGCAAGCTCTTTACATACGACTACTGGATGGAGTCGACCAGGCTTCCTGTCCACAGAGGTTTTTATGTCCAAGACCTGAGGACACTGGGGCTCGGCTGGTGGGAAGAGCGGCAGTGCATGAGCGCCTTCATCCAGCTGGCGGGCCAGGAGGGGGTGAGCTCAGCCCGAGTCACCGAAATCCCTGCGGGCCAAACCTTGCCGCCCCTCAAGTTCGCCCTCGATGAGGTCGTCTATGTGGTGGCCGGACGGGGGCTGACCCATATCTGGTACGACCACAGCGCAAAAAAAAGCTTCGAGTGGCAGCAGCACAGCATGTTTCTGATTCCCCACGGCTGTCACCACCAGTTCAGCAACATGCAGGGAGACAAGCCCGTGCGGCT
>JAHFAP010000255.1 GCA_023250495.1 Deltaproteobacteria bacterium
CAAGGAGTCGCGCGGCTCCTTGTTTGTTAACGAGATAGGTCGGATAGGGGCTGTCCGTGTAAAAATCCACTTTCTTTTCTTCGAGGAGCTTCGCGAGCTGCAACGCTGACGGGGTGACGATCACTCTCCCTTCGATAGCAGATTCAGAGGAGAGCTTTCGGGCCACGTAGTCCACAAAATCTCGAAACTGCGGTTCGACTTCCGCCTGCGGTCTCTTAGAGACGAACCCTAACGAGATCGTTTTAGCTTTCACCGTCCCTGGCGTCTGCCCGGCAATGGCCGCTCCGGGGGTTACAGCAAGAAAGAGAGCGACAATTCCGAAAATGAGGGAGATAGGGTGCCTCTGTCTCTTCATGACCGGCTCTTCAGGGTTAAAGGTTCACACCAACAAACAGGGCAACGAAAACCTGGAGCAGCGAGCTGCTTCAAAAACTACTATAACCGCAACGACCTTGGCAAGAGGAAAAGTAGGGCTGGTTACAAGGTGGAAATGTTGGACTTGGTGAGACAGGCTAGGTTTTCTTTCCCTGCTTTCTCTGCTCCCAGCTTTTTAATCTCTCCCTGATCGTTTTTTCATAGCCGGAGTCGGAAGGGGAGTAGTACCTCCTTCCTTTGAGTTCTTCAGGGAGGTGTTCCTGATCGACGATGTGGTCGGGGAAGTTGTGCGCGTAGCGGTAGCCTTTGCCGTAGCCCAGCTTTTCCATAAGCTCCGTGGGCGCGTTGCGCAGGTGCAGCGGCACCGGCAAAGCGCCTTTCTCCTGGACATCCTTGGCCGCAGCGAGCATGGCTTTATAGGAAGCGTTGGACTTGGGCGCGGTCGCCAGATAGGTGGTCGCCTGGGCCAATGGGATCCTACCTTCGGGAAGCCCCACGAAGTGGACCGCGTCCTTTGCCGCAACCGCAACCTGGAGCGCTTGGGGGTCGGCGTTGCCGATATCTTCCGCGGCGAGGATGATCATCCTCCGCGCGACGAAGAGAGGGTCTTCGCCCGCTTCGAGCATCCTCATGAGCCAGTAGAGGGCGGCGTCCGCATCGCTGCCTCTCAGGCTCTTGATGAAGGCGGAGACGACGTTGTAGTGCTCCTCACCGGCCTTGTCGTAGAGCAAGGCTTTTTTCTGCAGCGCTTCTTGTATGGGCGGAAGGCCGATTTCTCGCTTGCCCTTTTCCCGGCGGAGCAGGCCAGCCGCGCTCTCGAGGGCGTTTAGAGCGATGCGGGCGTCCCCTTGAGATTGCTGCACAAGGAACTCGCGCGCCTCCGCGGTCAGCTCCAGCCCCCAATTTCCCAGCCCTCTCTTTGAGTCGGTGAGCGCCCGGTCGATGATCGTGTTGATCTCTTCCGGCGAGAGCGGTTGAAGCACCAGCACCTGGCAGCGCGACAGCAGCGGAGGGATCACTTCAAAAGAGGGATTCTCAGTCGTAGCCCCGATCAGTATGAGAATCCCGCGTTCCACGTGAGGCAGGAAGGTATCCTGCTGCGCCTTGTTGAAGTGGTGGATTTCGTCGACGAACAGGACCGTGGACTTTCCCAGCCGATGGAGCCGCTCCGCCTCTTCGATGATTTTCTTAAGCTCCTTCACGCCAGAGGAGACCGCCGAGAAACGGATGCACTGAGCGCCGCCGGAGCCGGCGAGGATCTGCGCCAAGGTAGTCTTCCCGCTCCCCGGCGGGCCCCAGAGAATGAGTGAGTGAAGCTCGCGCGCGTTGGCCATCTCTCTCAGCAGCTTCCCCGGACCGAGCAGATGCTGTTGTCCTACGAACTCGTCCAGGGTTGCAGGGCGCAGCCTTTCCGCCAGCGGGGTGGGGCCACCTTGCTCTGTGGCGCGAGGGGTGTCGAACAGCTCCATCAGAGGCATGCTATCACAATTTGTTCCCGGAGGTGTAGGAGCGGATTTTTTTTGAATTGCGAGCGCCGTTCATGTAAGATGCCCCCTCAGTATCGATTGCGAGTTGAGATGGCACCAGAGCGCGAAGATCCTTCTTTTCTCGAGGCGGCTCCCCGCACCGTGCTGCCGCCGGGTGCTGTAGTGTCTGGCAAGCTCAGCTTCGATCTGCCGGTGAAGATCGACAGCCGCTTTAAGGGAGAGGTGAAGGCCGGCGCTCTGCTGGTGCTCGGCCCTCACGCGGAAGTCGACGCCAAAATATCGGCCCGCCACTTGCGCGTCGAGGGGAGTTTGGTCGGGACCGTCCGCGTGGACGGCTGGATAGAGATCCTGCCCGGGGGGCGATTTCAGGGGAACATCGAGGCTGGAAAATTAAAAGTTTACCCCGGCGGGGTGTTCGAGGGGAAGGGCAATGTGAGCCCTCCTCAACTTCCTTCCTCCTCGTAGAGTCTCGCGCCCTTTCCTGATCTTTCTCTCAGATAGTAGAGCTTGGCGCGGCGCACCTTACCGCGTGAGATCACCTCGACCTTTTCAACGCGCGGGGAATGGAGGGGAAAGATGCGCTCCACGCCGATCCCATAAGAGATCTTGCGCACGGTGAACGTGGCGCGGTTGCCCTTGCCCGAGATAGCGATGACGATTCCTTCAAAAACCTGCGTTCTCTCTTTTTCTCCCTCGACCACTTTCACGTGGACTCGGACGGTCTCTCCCGGTCGCAGCTCCGGCGCCTCTTTCTTCCTCTGCTCGGCTTCAAGCTGGTCCAGTGTATTCATACGTTTCCTCCTTGCTTTAGTCTGTTCCCAACAGGCGGTCCAGGATAATGGCTGCCGCCGAGCGGACCGACAGATGGTTGTAGTTCGTTCCGCCCTCGATCGGCTCAAGGATGTAGTCTGATTGCGCCAGGACTGCGTCGGTCAGGCCCCATCCTGTTCCCAGGAGGAGCAAAAAAGGCGCTGAATCTTCTCTTAGCATTTTCCGCAGCTCGGCGAAAGAGGTCCGGTTTCCTCCGGGCCGCGCCGTGGTCACCACCCGTTGAGGTTTGCCGCCGCACTCCTGCTCTACATCCAGGATCGCGTCATCCAGTGTGTCCTTCACTCGCGCCAGAGCCAGCGCCTCCTTTCGGGTGTGGTTGTATTGGCTGCCGTAGCCCTCTTCCCAGTGCGCGATGATTTTGAGCGCCAGCTTCTGCAATGCCTTGACCGGAGTCACCACGTAGAATCTTCTGACCCCGTAGGTCCTGGCCGAGCGCGCGATGTCGTGGATGTCCATATTCGTGACCGCCGTGGTGACCACCTCCCCGTTCTTGTCATAGACCGGGTGGTGCAGCAGCGCGATATAGAGGCGCCCCATGGCGCCGCGAAAATTTTGTTTCTCCTCCGGGCTCAGTCGCGCTTCGCTGAAGAGGTCTGGTCGCCGTTCGCTGGTGAGCTTCAGGCTCATTCCCCGCCGCCAGCTCTGTATCCTTTCGTGGTCACCGGAGAGGAGGAGATCCGGAACTTTCATGCCGCGGAATTCTTCCGGCCGGGTGTACTGGGGATATTCCAGCAGGCCTTCGGCGAATGACTCTTCTTCAGGCGACTTGAGATTCCCCAGGACGCCGGGGATCAAGCGCGCGACCGCGTCGATCACCACCATGGCCGCCAGCTCGCCGCCGCTCAGCGTGTAATCGCCGACGGACAGCTCTTCGTCGACAAAGGCCTTGACCCTCTCGTCAATCCCTTCGTAGCGGCCGCAGACCAGGACCAGCTCTGTCTCGCGGGACAGCCGTTGGGCTTCGGCCTGATCGAAGAGCTTCCCTCCGGGGCTCAGGAGAATGACCCGAGGGCGATTCAATTTCTTTTTTACATCTTCAATCGCCGCCACCAGAGGCTCCGGCTTCATCACCATTCCCTGGCCGCCGCCGTAGGGAGAATCGTCGGTCGTCCGATGCTTGTCCGTCGTGTAATCGCGTGGATTGACCAGCCGAACCGAGATCAATCCCTTTTCCTGGGCCTTTTTTAAAATGCTATGGCCCAGCGGAGATTCGAACATCGGCGGAAACAGCGTGATGACGGTAAAGTTCAACATGGATTTTTGGAGGTTAGTCTAACGCCCAGGCGCGGTGAAGTCTAACGGTTGGCGGGTGAGTTGAAGAACGGATAATGGAGAGGTTAGACAGGGGTTATTCTTCGCCGATCTCTGGAACCGAAAGGTTGTGGCAAATCTTTCGTACTAGCCGGTTTGGGATCTCAGTATGCCTCGGCACCGACTCCACAGCGCCGGTATTGGGATTGGTCCATAGAGAATGAGCACTTCCCTCGCGCTTGAGGTAGCAACCGTGCCTCCGAAGATGCTGGAGCAGACTGCTCCGTTTCACTTGACGGTTACGGTCTCTCGGACTGCGTCAGGTGGTACGCCGCGGAGCGCATCCTCTCGACGGTCCTCAAGGATCAACTCGATCGCTTCGGCAAGACTTTTTCGCGCCTCCTCCTTGGTTCTCCCCTGGCCATTTGCGCCGGGAATCTCAGGACAGTAGGCAATGTACCACTCGCCGTCACGTTCGATAATTGCGGTAAACTCGTTTCTCATAAAACCCCCG
>JAHFAP010000065.1 GCA_023250495.1 Deltaproteobacteria bacterium
GTGGCAGCAATTCTGTCGGGATGCGCTTATTATGTCGCCGTCCCTTCCCCAAGGCAGATAGACCAAAACACAACCAAGATCGCCCTCGAAAGCTTGACGCTTCCCGAAACGCAATTCCTGACGGTGAGCAAAAACGGCGAGCCGGCCATCGTCTGGGGCGAGCTGAAGCTCCCGCAGAGTAGAGCCGAGCGCGTCCCGGCGGTCGTGCTCGCTCACGGGTGTGGAGGTCTGCCGCCGGCTCCGACGGGATGGGCGGATGAGCTCAACCGGATGGGCTTTGCAACTTTTATTCTGGACAGCTTCGGCGGCCGCGGGATACGCAACACCTGCGCCGGGCGCGAGAGGATCAACCTGGGAAGCCGGGTTAACGACGCCTATCGGGCCCTGGAGCTTCTGGCGCGCCACCCGCGCGTCGCCGGCGACCGGATCGCTCTCATGGGCTTTTCGCAGGGAGGCGGAGTCACGCTCCTGGCGCGTCAAACCCGCCTTCAGCAGCTCTGGATGCAAACCGCGCATGAGTTCGCGACCTACGTCGCGTTCTACCCTGCCACCTGCAACAGGCGGTTTGTCGGCGAGGAACAGGTAAGCGAGCGGCCGCTGCGGATATTCCACGGGACGGCCGACGACTGGACGCCCATCGGACCCTGCCGCGAGTACGTCGACCGCATGCAGCGCATAGGCAAGAACGTCGCTATGTTCGAGTATCCCGATGCTCACCACGCCTTCGATAATCCGAACTTGCCTCCGACCAGTTTCCGCCCGCAGGTATTGAACGCGCGCGGCTGCCTCTTCACGGAGCAACCCGACGGCCGCTTTACTGCCGTTCATAAAGATACCGGTGCGCGGGCCAACCCCAACGCCCCATGCGTCGCGCGCGGCGCCACCGTCGGCTTTAACGCCCGCGCCCGTGAGAAGGCGATCCAGGACGTGAAGCTCTTTCTCGACTCGGTCTTTAAGACAAACCCGTCCTGAAGTTTGGAATACGGGAGACCGCTTCATCTACTCCTCTACTCCTCACAGGCGCAGCGTCACCATCGCCTACAACCCTCGCGCCCATCGCTGCAGCACACGGAGCTTGACAGGACCTTAAGTTTGACTATAATTCTAGTCATAGCAGATGGCGACCCGAAGGCGATTTGAGTTAATCTACAACCGCGAGGTACGCCGCCACCTTTCCAAGATTGAACGCAAGTACCATTCGCTGATCCGTCGAGAAATAGAGAGGTCTCTAACCTACGAGCCGGAAATAGAGACAAAGAATCGAAAGCCTCTGTCGCGTCCTTCTGTTCTCGGCACGGCGTGGGAGTTGCGGTTTGGACCGGACAACTGTTTTCGGGTTTTCTATCGTACGGATAATGAAGCGAGCGAGGTTTACGTCCTCGCCATCGGAGTCAAAAGCGGAAACAGGCTATTCATTGGAGGGAAGGAGTTTCAGTTATGAAGATCGCACCGGTAGCCGATGTCAAAGCGCGGTTTAGCAATTATCTAGAGCAGTGCGTGCATGGGCCGATCATCGTTACAAAGAACGGCCGGCCTGCGGCTGTGCTCGTGGCCGTTTCCGATGAAGAAGAGCTGGAGCGTCTCGTTCTCGCCCATACGCCCAAGTTCATGAATCTTCTGGATTCAGCTTATGCGCGTGTGAAGAAAGGACGAGGCATCAAACACGCGGAATTTTGGCGGGCAGTCGGCAAGAAGCGGACATAGGATTTTCATTCATACCCGATCGCCGAGACGATCGGAATGGAAGCCGCCTGCTTCGCCGGGAAGTAACCGGCGAGAAGACATAGAACGACCGACGCGACGAGAGAGATGACGGCGATCTCGGACGGATAGTAGTACTGAAAGCTCCAGCCGGTAAGGAACTTCGTGTTATAGACAACGTGGTGATAAGACATGATCGTACCGGCGAAAAGTCCGAGGATGCCGCCCAGGAGTCCGATCCAGCCCGCCTCCGCCATCACCATCCCCCGCAGTTGCTTCTTCGTGGCGCCGATCGCCCGCAACACTCCGATCTCGCGCGTTCGATCCAGCACAGAGGCGAGAAGCGTATTGATGACACTGAAGATGGCCACCACCACGGCGACGATCTCGACGGCATAATTCACGCTGAACGACTGCTCCATCAGCGCCACGACGTTCTCTCTAAGCTCCCTGTGAGTGCTGACGAAGAGCTGGTATTGCTCGCCGTAATCCCGGTTGATCTCGCCGATGACAGCCTGCTGATCCGCGCCGGGCGCCAACCATAGATCGAAGGCATCCACCAGATCATCGCCCCAGAGCCTCTTGTACAACGCGCGTTCGATCAGCACGCTGCCTGAATCCGACGAGTAATCGACGTAGACTCCGAGAATTCTGAAAGAGACGAGCCCCGACGGCGTGGGAAGATGAATCACATCGCCGATCCCTTTGCCGAACTTGCCGTGAAAACTCTCGCTCACGATCACGCCCTGTCCCTGAGCCACTTGTTTTAAGGCGATCTGCCCGTCTCCTTTGACCATCGGAAGCGTGCGGACTCGCGCCGATCTCTGCGCGGAGAACGACTCGATCATGATCGGCCTTCCTTCATAGTTGGAGCGGATCAGACGGTAAAAATCCACGACATCGACTCCGGGCAGAGCTTCCAGCCTCGCGCCCAGCTCTTCCTTCAAGGGAACATTGAGCGGGCCGGCGGTCTTCGCGCCGGAATGCACGACCAGATCCGCCGTGACCATCCGGTCAACCCACAGGAGCAGCGACCCGCGCACGCTGTGGACAAAGGCTGCGACGATGAAAATAGCCGCGAGACTGATCATCAGAGTCGCGATAGTGATGCCCGACCGGCCAGGGACGCGCCGCAGGCTATCGCAGGCGAGGCGTGCTTCGTTGCGAAGAAATCCGGAAAGCTTGGGGAGCCGGGAGACCAAGCGCCAAAAGAGTCCCGCCCACCAGAAAACAATCAGCGGTGAAAGAAAAGAGAGGCCGAGCAAAAAAAGCATCATCGCCACCACTCCGAGCGTGAACTTTTCCACTCCCCCAAAGCCGGCCGGCGAGAGCAACGCGAGCAACGGAGAGACAAGCAGCAGGGCCAAACCCACGAGCGAGGCGCGGGAGAGTCCATGCGGCCGCGGCCTCCACACCGCCTGGCGCGAGCTTTCCAGCGGAGTCACCCGGGTCGCCTGCCAGGCCGGATGGATCGCGGCGAGAACGGAAACCCCCAGGCCACTGGCGAAGGCTATCCAGATTTCTCTGAGAGCTAAAGTGCTCCTGGCAAGATCGACTTGAAAGAAAAGACTGTTCACTGTCTGGCCCACGAAGAGCAGCGCCGCTTGGGCCAGGAGAACTCCCGTGAAGATCCCCGCCAGAGAGCCTGCAAAAGCAATCGCCAGCGCCTCCATGATGAACAGCAGCAAAATCTGCCGGCGCAGGATTCCGAGACAGCGCAAGGTGCCGATCTCGCGCTTGCGCTGGATGACAGAGACGGAAACCGTGTTGTAGATGAGAAAGAAGCCGACAAACAGCGCGACCAAACTCACGAAGAAAAGGCCGACGCGAAAGGAGGTCATCAGCGATTCCACCTGCTCTCCCCTCTCTCGCGGGCGCTCGACCTGGGCCGCTCCATGCAGCCGCGCCTCGAGCCGTCGCCGCACTGTCTCGACCTGCTCACCGTCGTCAAGCGTCAGATCCACGATGTCGAGCTTCGCTTCCTTGCCCAATGCTATCTGAGCCACCGGCAGATCCATCAAGGCGAAGTTCCCGCCGAAAACCTTTGCCGCCCCCTGCTCCCGCATCAGCGCGCGCACGGTATAGTCCCGCACTCCCCGGCTCGTTGCCAGCCGGATCGTGGAACTCAAGGACAAGCTGAGGCGCCGGGAAAGAGATTCTGTCAGCGCGATAGAATCTGGTTGGGCGATGAAATCGAGAGCGTTGTCCAAAGCGAACGGGCCGCCCACGAACTCGTGCTCGCGTATGGAAGAATCGGCGAGCAGGTCCACGCCGTAGACGTAGAGCTTCTCGCCCTTGAATCCGACCAGCGGAAGAAATCCTTCGACGGCCGGCGCGGCATCCCGCACACCGGCCGTATCGCGGATGGCCGGAAAGAGGGATTCTCGAAAGCCGCTCTCGCCGTTCTCCACCTGCAGCGCCGCCTTGCCTGCAATCAAGTCAATGGTCCGCTGAAAAGATCCCACCAGCGTGCGGTTGACGATGGCGATCGCGACGATCACCGCGACTCCGAGGACGATGCCGAAAAAAGTGAGCAAGGTGCGCAGGCGATGGCGGCGAAAGTGGCGCAACGTGAGAAATCGCAGCAGCCGGAACATCAACTGCTCCCCTCTTCTATCATCCCGTCCTTCAGGTGGATCACGCGATCGCCGCAAGCCGCGGCCTCGCGCTCGTGCGTGACCATGACCACAGTGCAGCCCTCCTGCCGGTTGATCTCGCGGATCAATTCTAAGATGGACCCGCCGCTCTTCGAATCCAGGTTGCCTGTAGGTTCATCCGCCAGGAGGATCGGAGGATTGAAAACCAGCGCGCGGGCGATGGCCAGCCGTTGGATCTCCCCGCCGGAGAGCTCTTCCGGCAGATGATTCCTGCGGTTCGACAGGCCGACGCGCTCCAGGAGCGCCTCCGGCCTGGAACGTGCCTGCTCCTCCGCCCTACCGTCCAGAATCAGCGGAAGCGCGACGTTCTCCATCGCGGTGAGCGTCGGAAGCAGATTGAAGAACTGAAAGATGAAGCCGATCCCGGCGCGCCTGAAGAGCGTCACCTCGTCGTCTCCCATCTGCGAGATAACCTTGCCATCCACCACGATGTCGCCCTGCGTCGGCCGGTCCAGTCCGCCGATGAGATGAAGCAAGGTGCTCTTGCCGGATCCGCTGGGTCCCATGATCACCGCGAACTCCCCTTTGGGGATCTGCAACGAGATCCCGGCCAGCGCCGTGATCTCGCTCGGACCCTGCTTGAAGACTTTATGAACATCGTTCAGGCGGATCATGTCGGATTGCTCTGAGCGTCCAGCGCAAGCACCGGCACGCTGAGTTCCGGCGGGTCACCCGCCTTTTGATAGGCCTGCTCGATCTGCTGCAAATTCTGCTTGACTTCTTGGACGAAGGAATCCAGCTTGACACCCAGGTGAATTGGAGGATAGGCCGCGAGCTTCTCGAGCCCGGCATGTAAGAGCTTGATCGCGCCGATGAGAACGCCTTGCTCCCACTTGAAATAGCCGGCGGCGATCTGGATCACTCCTTGATAGAATGCGCGATCTTCACCGTGCTCTTCGAGCCAGATTTCCTCCAAGGTCTCATGACACTCGAAGAACAGGCGCTGATTGAACTCCTCAATGCCCTTGAGAAAGCGCGGATCATGACCAGCTTCCATGAATGTTCTTACCAGCTTATAATGTATAGCACGGCGCTCACGGGCAATGACAGAGAGAACGACAACCTCCTTAGCCGTCAGCGCTCAGCTTTCAGCTCAGATCGAGTTCCCTCACCCAACCCTCTCCCTCAGGGAGAGGGCGAGGGTGAGGGTTGGCTGAAGGCTGATTGCTGAATACTGAAAGCAGGATTTAACCTGAAATGGCTTCGACTGAATCCACCGTCATAGTGAAAATCGACTCGCTCGCGTACGGCCCGTACGGAGTCGGACGCCATGAGGGACGGGTGATCCTGGTCCCACTGACCGTGCCCGGGGATGAGGCGGAGATCCGAATCGTCGAGGAGAAAAGCAACTATGCGGTCGGCGAGCTCGTCGGCCTTGTTCGACCGTCGGGCCAGAGGCAGGAAACACCCTGCCCGTACGTCGGCGCCTGCGGCGGCTGCCCATGGCAGCCGATCCGCTACGAGGCGCAGCTCAGCGCCAAAGCCAAGACCGTCGAGGAAGCCCTGCGCCGCATCGGAAAGCTTGACGGCTTCGAGCTGCTGCCGATTCTTCCCTCGCCGCAAGAATACCGCTACCGCCGCCGCATCCGTCTTCACGCGGACGCCGACAAGAGGCTCGGCTTTCACCGCGCCTTTAGCCATCAGTTGATCGAAGTTGACTCCTGTCTGATCGCGACGCCGAGCGCCGATCGCCACCTCGCCCACGCCAGGGAGTGGATCGGCAGGTTGAAGTCCCAGATCATCGAGGTGGAGATCGTCGAGAGCGACGCGGGAGGGCGCGTCGTCCTGGTGGGAAAGGTCGACGGCAACATTATCCCGGAAGATGACTCCGCAAACACGCGCTTTCTCGATTCACACGGCGAGATCCAGGGACTCGTCCTCTTTGGCCGCGGCTGCCGGCGCGCTTGGGGGCAAGGAAAGGTTTTGGTTGATTGCGAAGACGGACTGAAGATGGATGTGGATGCGGAAGCATTTATCCAGGTAAACCGTGACGGCAACCGCCGACTCGTCCGCGAGCTTCTTGAGTGGGGAGAGTTCGGCGACCAGGACCGCGTGCTGGAGCTGTATAGTGGCGCTGGAAACTTCACGTTGCCCGTAGCCCGGCGGGCAAAAGCGATCGTCGCTGTCGAGGGCTATCCCCGGGCTGTGGAGAACGGCAGGAGCAACAGCCAAGCCAACGGTCTGGAAAATATCCGTTGGGTCAACTCTCATGTCCCGCGGGCGGCCAAGCAGTTGCGCTCTCGACGTGAGAGCTTCTCCAAGATTATTCTCAATCCGCCGCGCTCCGGAGCCAAAGGGCTGGAGGACGACCTGGCCTCCCTTGGAGCGGAGAAAATCTTCTATGTCTCCTGCAACCCCTCCACGCTCGCCCGCGACCTCGCGGCGCTCGGCAAGAAAAGCTACCGCACAACGCGCATCCGGCCCGTGGATCTCTTCCCACACACCTTCCATGTCGAGACGCTGGCGGAAATGGTGTTGAGATAGAGACGTAATCCTTTCCTGAGCCCGTGGGGCTATCTTCAGACTTGCGAGCTAATGCGCCGATGGAATCGAGATTCTTCGCTGCGCTCAGAATGACATTTGTGAGATTTGTCATCCTGAATCCTTCGACCCCTCGACGCGGGCCACGGCCTCTGGCCGTGGGCTCTGGCTCGGGGTCGTCCTGAGCGAGGCGAAGCGAGTCGAAGGACGACGAAGTGGGTGCCACGGGCTCTGCCCGTGGGGACCCACTGTCACTCTGAGCCCTTCGTCTGTCATGCTGAACCCTTCACCCGTCATCCTGAGTCCTTCGTCTGTCATCCTGAACGAAGTGAAGGATCTCAGGCAAAACGACCCACTCTCCTTCCCGGATTGAATTGACAGGACTCTCGCTCTTTGTTATGCGCTGAGTCAACAGGATTGAATGAAATATCGAGGAGGTGAGCCATGGCAAATTCAAAAGTTATCGATGCGGACGGACACATTATCGAGCAGAACGACGTCCTGCGCTCCTATTTGGAGCCCCCCTATGATCGTCGCGGGGGGCCGCTCGCGTTCCAGGAGCCGTGGGACGGCCACCTCGGCGGAACTCTCCCCAAGAATCGCGAATGGTGCCGTAGAGACCTCAAGGCGGAGGACTGGCTCCGGATCATGGACGAGCACAACATGGAGCTGGCCTTTCTCTATTCGACCGGCGCGGGAGACGCGTCGCGGCTGCGCGAGACCGGCTACGCAAAAGCCTTCTGCCGCGCCTACAACAACTACGTGCATGATCACTGGGCGAAAGTTTCCGACCGGCTGAAACCGGTAGCGCTTTTCCCGCAGCAGGACCCCGAGGCCGCCGCGCTCGAACTGCGCAGGGCCGTCAAAGAGCTTGGCTTCGTCGGCGCTTCCATCAAATCCGTCGGTCTCCAGTTGCCCCTGGGCCATCGCTTCTACGATCCGATTTACGAGGAGGCCGAGAAGCTCGGCTGCGTGATCGGTATCCACGGCACCCGCAACGGCGCGCACGAGCTTGGCGCGGGCATGTTCGAGACCTTCAGCGAAGTGCACACCGTGGCCTTTGCGGTCGGGATCTTTCAGCAGTTCACCAGCATGATCTTCCAGGGAGTGCCGGAGAGGTTCCCGAACCTGCGGCTGGCCTTTTTGGAAATCGGCTGCACCTGGCTCCCGTATTGGCTCGACCGGATGGACGAGCACTGGGAAAAGAGATCCGTCGAGACGCCGCACTTGAAGCGACGACCGAGCGAGTGCGTGCGCGCGCGGCCGATCTATTTCAGCGTCGAGGCCGAAGAGAAATTAATTCCCGAAACCTTGAAGTACGTGGGCGAGGACCATTTTGTCTACGCCTCGGACATCCCGCACTGGGACAACGAGTTTCCCGAAAGCATGCACACGATCCAGGCACGCGAGGATCTCTCGCCCGAGGCAAAGGAAAAGATTCTCTATAAAAACGCTCGCGCCCTGTATGATCTCTAGGCCGCGTCTGATATAAATTTCCAGACCGCTCAGGAGGGCCGCGATGACACAGGCAAGGAAAACCCCGGCGCCGAAAGTCACCATCATCGGCAGCAAGGGGGCGGATCAGGCGATCAACTATTTATTGGAGGACCGGGACGAGCTGGAATGGCTCGTCGCCGTCGGCCGCACCCGCGACGGCGATATCATCTTCTACGACAGCGGCGGCGATATCATCCACGATCTCGGCGCGCTCGAATACGTCAAGGAGAGGATTCTCAGAGATTACTTCGGCGATGCGGATGAGTGAGGCGAAATTTCGCTAAGCAGTATTGCCGCCGGTCCTCTTCACGGCGGCAAAGACGGCCGCCCGCGCTAGCCTGTCCGAAGCGCGGCCTCCTCAAGAACGTCCAATCCTTCTTCGAGCTGATCCTCGGGGATCACCAGCGGAACTAAAATACGGATAATATTTCCGAGCACGCCGGCAGACAACAAGATGAGCCCTTTTTGCGCCGCCGCGTGAATGATCGCCTCGGTCTTTTCTTTGTCCGGCTCCTTGCTCCTCTTATCCTTGACGATTTCCATCGCGCACATCGCCCCGAGCCCTCGGACCTCCCCGACAATGGGACTACGGGCCTGAAGGGAGCGGAACCTGCCCATGATGATCCTCCCGATGTCCACGGCCCGCTCGCAGAGTCGCTCTTTCTCGATGGTCTCAATGGCAGCTAGCGCAGCGGCGCAACAGACCGGATTGCCGCCGAAGGTGCCTCCGATCCCTCCGGGTTGAACCGCGTCCATGATCTCGGCGCGACCCGTGACAGCGCTCAGTGGAAATCCGTTGGATAGCGACTTGGCCATCGTGATCAGGTCAGGCACAACGCCAAAATGTTCGCAGGCAAACATTCGCCCTGTGCGAGCCATGCCGCTTTGGATCTCATCGGCGATAAAAACAATCCCCTCCTCTTTGCAGATCTCAAGGAGCTCTTGAACAAAGAGCTTGGGAGGAATGATGAACCCTCCCTCTCCCAGGACCGGCTCTAAAATGATTGCCGCAACATTTTTTGGGCTCACCGTGGATTTAAAGAAGAGATGGAGCTCCTCGATTGTGTGCCTGACATACTGTTCTTCTGAGAGATGCTCCGGCCGGCGGTAAGTATAGGGGAGAGGAAATTTGTAGATTTCAGGGGCAAAAGGGCCGAACCCATCTTTATAGGGATTCACCTTGCTAGTAAGGCTCAGAGCCAGAAGGGTGCGGCCGTGGAAGGCATGCTCGAAGGCCACGACAGCAGACCTGCCGGTATATTTCCGGGCGATCTTGATGGCGTTCTCAACCGCCTCAGCCCCGCTGTTGAAAAGGGCTGTCTTTTTGGCGTAATTTCCCGGCGTGATCTGGCAGAGCTTCTTTGCCAGAGCGACGTAGGGTTCATACATGACGGCCATAAAACAGGTGTGCTGAAGTTTTTGAAGCTGTTTAGAAACCACCTCCACGACCCTCCGCGCAGAGTGGCCGGAATTGAGACAACCGATCCCGCCGGCAAAGTCAATGAAGGTGTTGCCGTCTACGTCGTTGAGCAGCGCCCCGTCCGCGCGCTCTACAAAGACCCGGTTTGAGGGAATCGAAAGACCCGCAGAGACATAGCGCTCTCGCTCCTTGAAAAGTTTTAGGCTGCGAGGGCCAGGAACGGAGGTCCGTAAACGGATAGCCTTTTGCTGCGCAGCGGTTTGCTTAGTACCAGGCAATTGGGCCTTCATTGAGATTGATATGGACTTGTTTTACTTCCAGATAGTTGTCGATACCATACTTTCCCAGCTCCCGTCCGATCCCGCTCATCTTGTATCCTCCCCATGGGGCCTCGACGTAGGTAGGCTGCATGTGGTTGACCCAAAGGATTCCGGCTCGGACCTGTTTGATGATCCGAAATGCCCGGTAGATGTCTCTGGTCCAGACCGCTCCGGCTAATCCATAGGGAGTATCGTTGGCCAGCTCAATCGCTTCTTTCTCTCCGTCAAAGGGGATCACTGCAGCAACAGGGCCGAAGATCTCCTCCCGGGCGATGCGCATCTGATTGTTTACCTGATCGAAGATCGTCGGCTCCAGAAAATAGCCTCCCGCTAGTTTTCCGCCGGGACGTTTTCCCCCCAGGACGAGCCGCGCCCCTTCTTTCCTTCCGGCCCCGATATAACCTTCAACTCTTTCCCGATGAGTGGAGGTCACCAGGGGTCCCATCTTGGTCTTGCGGTCTAAGGGATCGCCAAGGACGATTCTTTTTGCCTTCTCTGACATCGCCTCGACAAACTTTTTATAGATCGGCTTCTCGACCAGGATGCGCGATCCCGCGGAACAGACCTCGCCTTGATTGATGAAAACTCCGAAGAGCGCGCCATCGATGCTCGCTTCGAAGTCGGCGTCGGCAAAAAAGATGTTGGGGGACTTCCCTCCAAGCTCGAGGGTCACCTTCTTCATGTTCGACTCTGCCGCCGCCTTCAGGATAGATCGTCCTACCGCAGTGCTGCCGGTAAAGGCAACTTTATTAACCAAAGGGCTTTCGGCCAGCTCCTGCCCGACAACAGGCCCATCTCCTGTAACGATATTAACGACCCCTTTTGGCAGATCCTCGACGGCGGCAAAGACTTTAGCCAACTCCAGGGCCGTCACTGGTGTGGCCGGCGCCGGCTTTAAGACCACCGCGCAGCCGGCAGCCAGAGCCGGGGCGATCTTCCAAGCAGCCATGAGAAGCGGATAATTCCATGGGATAACCTGGCCGCAAACCCCGATTGGCTCTTTTAAGGTCAGACTCAATGCCTGATCAGGGACTGGGTTCACATCGCCCGTGATCTTGGTCGCGAGGCCGCCATAATACTCAAAGCAGGTTGCTGCGTCGTCTACATCAAACTCCGCCTCCACAATCGGCTTCCCCGAATTGGCGGATTCCAGCCGGGCGAGCTTCTCCTTCTCTCGTTTTATTGCCTCGGCTACCTGGAAGAGGACACGCCCGCGTCTCTGTGCGCTGTAGTCATGCCAAGGGCCTTGATCGAAGGCTTTCCGGGCAGCTCGAATCGCCTTGCGCGTATCTTCAACCGTGGCCTCTTGGGCTAAAGCGATAACCTGGCCGTTAGCCGGATTATAAATATCGCGAGTTGAGCCCTTCTCGCTCTCGACAAACCCGCCATCGATGTAGAGCTTCAGTCTCTCCAGGTTTTTTTTACCTGCCATGGCCCACTCCTTTCATGATCCGCATCTTTATCTCTACTCACACGCGTGGACGGTGCTCGCGCAGATGGGCCCATCCGTAGACCGTGAACGCATTCGCAAAGTCGCATCTGTTATCGCCGGGTTTCAAGATATCCTAGTTGGTCCCAGAGCAAAACCGTCGCGAGTCGGTTGCGGTGCTCTCGGTAGAAGTCTTTGTTATCCCGGAATGGTCTCAGGAATGGCGCTATCAGTCAAGCCACATTTCACTCAAGGGCGTAAGAGCCGAACTCGTAGGTAAGGCGATAGCTACTACCGCAGCACGTTACTGTATCGCCGGGCTGGGCGTCATCTGCAAGAATAATGATTCTGCCACAATTAGGACAGCTTACCTGCTTTAACGGAAATGCTATGAGGCGAGTTCCCTCTTCCCTCAGCCTGAGGGAAAGGCCAGCTCAGAAAGGGCAGTCAATGATGTCGCCAGGCTTGACATCTTCAGGTAGCTCCAACTCCCGTCCACATTCAGGGCACGTGACCGTTCGCATGTCTATAGTCCCAAAAGCCTTTCAAGCCTTCCCCGGTCAAAGCCGATAATAACTTCTTCATCCACCACAATCACAGGGGTGGCCCGGCGGCCGATCGTCTGGACCAACTCCTCCATGGCAGCAGGATCGTCAACTACGTTTCGATCCGTAAAGGGGATCTTGTGATGCGAAAGAAACTCTTTCGCCGCGTGACAGGCTGATCACCCTGTGGCGAAATAGATGGTGACCCTCATTTCCATAGCACCTGTTCCCTCTCCTAATTTACTTTCTTTTCTCTCAAGCGGTAGCTCCCACACGCATGCAGGCTCACTTGTTTTTGCTGGCCGAGAAAAGTGCCACGCCTAGCAGCAAAAGGCTTGCGAGCTTTAACCACGGGCTGGCGAGAAGAGAGCCGGGAATGGCTGCGGCGAGGCCGATCCAACCCAGAAGAACCGCTGGGCAGGCAGGACATGCGACCGTGACAATGCCTAAAATAGTCCCACCAATGCCTCCACCCGTAGCATCGAGCGGGCAGCTTTTCCGCTCTCTGTAGTTTGCAACCTGCACCGCTACTGCCGCGCCCACGAGAACGGGGAAAACCAGAGCAAAAATCCAGCCCATGGCGTCATAGGCGTTCGGGTCGGTTAAGGGTCCCATGTAGAGCCAGCCAACAACCAGAGTCGTGACCAGCCAGGTGAAGAAATATGTTTTCTTTGTCCAAATCCACGTTACCCTTTCGAACGCCATAAGCTACCTCCTACCCTCTGATCCGCGTGCAAGCGTAAAGGCTCTCAGCGTGATCCGCGATGATTTCTCTCGCCAATCCAATGATCTCCTTGACCCTCTCGTCAGTAACTTGATAGTAGACGCTCGTTCCTTCTTTTCGCGAGCTGATGTAGCCGCACCATTTGAGACATGCCAAGTGGTTGGAGATATTGCTCTGAGGCAGCTTGAGAAGCTGAATGAGCTCGGAGAC
>JAHFAP010000256.1 GCA_023250495.1 Deltaproteobacteria bacterium
CGGCGAAGATCTTCGCCGAAAAAGGTTTTCATCGCACCTCGATTCGGGATATCGCGCGCGCGACCGGCATGAGCCTGGCGGGTCTCTACTACTATTTCCGCACCAAGGAGGAGCTGCTCTTTCTCATTCAGGAGCAGTGCTTCTTGACGCTGCTGCAAAGGTGGGAGAAGACCGCGGACCCCAAGACGGATGTGCGCGCGAGGATCGGCGCCTTCGCCGAGAACCACCTGGGGTTTTTCCTCCACAACATGCACGAGATGAAAGTGATGGCGCATGAGGACGAGTCCCTGACCGGCGAGTTTCAGGAAAAGATCCTGCTCCTCAAGCGGCGCTACGTGAAGATCCTGACGGATCTCATTGAGGAGCTGCGGGGCCAGGAGGGCGGCAAGGGTGTGGATCTGAGAACGGTCACTTTCTCCCTCTTCGGGATGATGAACTGGATCTATACCTGGTATCATCCGAGGCGCGATCTGCCGCTGCCGGAGCTGATCGAGCAGATGCTCAGGATCTATTTCTTCGGCGTCCTTGAAGGGGGTAAAGTTCAACAGCCCTGGTTTACCGCCGCCTCTTCCGAGACGGCCAAAGAGACTTTTTCTCTGTGGCAGAATCTACCCTGAGCAATTCGACCCCAGAGCCAGGCCCCGCGCCAGAGTCGGAGAACCAGGAGTCCGGCGGCCATACCCATAATCCACTCGTTCGCTACTTTAAGCTGCTCGGCCCCGGGCTTGTGACCGGCGCGTCGGACGATGATCCGGGCGGGATCGCCACTTACTCCATCGCCGGCGCCGCGCTCGGTTACGGCATGCTCTGGACTGCCGTCGCGACCCTGCCGCTGACCATCGCCATTCAACTGACCTGCGCCAGGATCGGGCTTGTTTCCGGCCGCGGCCTGGCGGGCGTGCTTCGCCGCTACTATCCGCGGCGGCTCCTCTACCTTGCCTGCTTGTTCCTCCTCGTTGCCAACATCTTCAACATCAGCGCCGATCTCGGCGGGATGGCGGAGGTGGTACAGATGCTGACGGGTGTCAGGTCCATTGTATTCGTGCCTGTATTCGGGCTTTTGATTCTCGCCGTCACGGTCTACACGAGCTATGCGACGTTTGCCCGATATCTCAAGTGGCTGACTGCGGTGCTATTTTCCTACGTGATCGCCGCGTTTCTGGCGCGGCCGGATTGGAAGAGTGTGTTCTTTGCCACCGTGCTGCCGGATCTCAGCCGAGACGCAAACAGCATCGCCACCCTCGTCGGAATCTTTGGCACAACCATCTCGCCTTATCTCTTTTTCTGGCAGGCCTCGCAGGAGGTCGAGGAGGAAAAAGCGCTGGGTCGCCGGACGCTGGCGCAAAGGCGCGGCGCGACCGAACATGAACTCCACGACGCGCGGCTCGATGTCACCACCGGGATTTGTCTTTCGAATCTTGTTTTCTATTTCATCATCCTGACGACGGCCTCCACTCTCTACCGCGTCGGTGAGCGGGATATCCAGACTGCCCGTCAGGCGGCCGAGGCGCTCAAGCCGCTGGCAGGCGAGGCGGCGTACCTCCTCTTTGCTCTTGGCATCATCGGCACAGGTCTGCTGGCGATACCTGTCCTTGCCGGCTCAGCCTCTTTTGCGGTGGCTGAACTGTTCGGCTGGCGCGCGGGGCTGGATCTTTCACCCCGGCGCGGGCGCCGCTTTTATCTCGTTCTTGCCGGAGCCATAGTCGTCGGGATGATTCTCGACCTGTTTGATGCGAATCCGATCCGCATGCTCTTTTGGTCAGCTATCGTCAATGGGATTCTCGCTCCTCCCCTGCTGGTTTTGGTCATGCTGGTAGGCAACAACCGCAAAGTCATGGGTGAGCATACCAATGGCTTCTGGCTGAACCTGCTCGGCTGGATGGCGACGGCTCTCATGGCGGTTGCAGCGATCGCTTTGATACTCACGTCTCTGGCATGAACGTGATCAGCCCATTAGATGTCTACAAGCCCTGAGATCTTTTCGCTAGTGTAGTGCGTCATAAAAACCTTTCCATGCCGTTCGTGGTGAGCTTGTCGAACCACGTCAAGGAAAACCGCGAAAACATTCACCCTTCGACGAGCTCAGGGTGAACGGAATATGTAAAGAAGTGTTGGACGCACTACATTAGCTGCCGACCAGGCTTCTGAGCAGCGTCAGATTCTCCACGTCTTCTTTCAAGTCCGGGCCCTTGGGCGTCTCCAGGCACATCGGGATGCCCCAGAAGCGTTGGTCGTGTATTTCAAACCCATTCTACGTGGCATAGGGATTCTACTTTTTTGAACTCTGGATTGCCTGTGACTATTGTAGCCTTTTCCCTCAAAGCTGTGACCAGGAGAAAGGCGTCGGCATACGAGATCGCGTAGCTGCCTTTGAGCTCTGCCGCTGCATAGACCAAGTTATCGGAGGCTGGAATAATTCTGAAACCCAGACGAATCACGTTGCGGATCGCACGGATCTTGGCCTCTTCGCCAAAATCCTTTTTGGTCCGATAAATGATTTCGCCGAAGTTTATGATTTGAAGAAGCGGACTTTCTCTGCCTCTGAGGTCTGCTTCTAGAAGCCTGGCGACCTTCTCGTAATGTCGCTCTTTTTGAAAAAGTTTAAGAATGGCGAAGCTATCGTAAATTCTTGAAGGCAACGAGTCACTCCGTTGCTCTGTCCTTCAAGAGTTTCTTAGACAAGGAAGGTCGCTGCGGTAGGATACCCGTGGCCGCCTTCACCGGGTGCCTTGACGAAGGTATGACATGGATGGCCCCGTCATAGTCAAAAACCTTGACAGAGTCTCCCGGCTTAAGGCCGAGCTTCTTGCGGATGTTGACGGGGATGACTAACTGTCCTTTCCCCAATATCTTTGCCTCTTGCACAGGACCTCCGTTAAACTTTTCTTTAGATTGTATGACTCTGATCTTCTCCTGTCAACGTAAGAGCGGGTCGTGGTGATATCTCACGACAGGAACGCACTCACCTCCATCCTTCGCTTTTGCTCAGGATGACCGGACGCGAAGGGCTCGGCATAACAAGCAAGCAAGTTTAGCCCGCAACCAAGCTCCGCAACAAAGTCAGATTCTCCACGTCTTCTTTCAAGTCCGGCCCCTTGGGCGTCTCCAGGCACATGGGAATGGACCAGAAGCGCTGGTCGTTCATGAGCAAGCGGAAGGCCTCGACGCCGATGTGGCCCTTGCCGATGTGCTCGTGGCGGTCCACGCGCGAATGGAATTCTTTCTTCGAGTCGTTAAGATGAAAGGCGGCTAGCAGTTTGAGGCCGATGATCTCATCGAATTCGCCGAAGGTCCGCTCGTAGCCATCTTTTGTTCGGATGTCGTAGCCGGCGGCGAAGGCGTGCTCGGTGTCGAAGCAAACTCTCAGGCGGTCGCTTTCCTTTGTCGCGTCGATCATGTCGTGGATCTGCTCGAAGCGGTAGCCCAAGTTGCTTCCCTGCCCGGCGGTGATCTCCAGCGCGATTTTGACTTTGAATCCTGCGCAGCCCTTGTGGATCTCGTCCAGCGAGCGGGCAATGGTCTTGATTCCTTCCTCTTCTCCTGAGCCCACGTGGGCGCCGGGGTGAGCAATGAGATACGGAATGGACAAAGTTTCGCAGCGCTCCATCTCGTCGATAAAGCCCCCAATCGATCTTTTTCTCAAGACATTGTCCGGCGAGCCGAGATTGAGCAGGTAAGAGTCGTGCGCCACCACGCTGGCGATGCCGCTCTCTTTTTGGTTTTGCTTGAAGCTCTGAATCTCTTCCTTGCTGTAAGGCTGCGCGGCCCACTGGCGCGAGGACTTGGTGAAGATCTGGATGACGTCACAGTCAACTTTCTTCCCTTCTAATAGCGCCTTGTCCACGCCTCCGGCGATCGACATGTGCGCGCCGAGAAGCGGGCCGCTTCTCGGCCATTTTGAATTTTGAATGTTTAATTTTGAATTCATAATTCAAAACTCAAAATTCATCATTCCGCGAAGTGTCTTTTCTCGACGAGCGGTAAGGAGATGCTGCCGGCGCTGAGGAGGCGGTCGTGAAACTCGCGCAGGTCGAAGCGCGAACCCAATTTCTGTTTCTCTTGCTCGCGCAGCCGGTTGATGATCGACCAACCGAGAGCATAGCCCATCGGGATAGAGGGAGATTGGCTGTACCAGTTGAGATCGCCCTCGGCCTGGGGCCGGGGGAAGTGAAGCTCGTGCACCATGAGGTCCGCGGCTTCGTTGTAAGACAACCTGCCGGTTTGCGTCTTGACGTCGATGATGATTCTAAGCGCGCGCCAGAGCCGGTCTTTAAGCATGACAAAGCGGTGCTCTCGTGTTTTGAGAAAGCCATGCTCCTGCATCAGCTGCTCGCAGTAGAGCGCCCAGCCCTCGTAGAAAACCGAAGACTCGTTCATCAATCGCGGCAAGGTGGAGGCCTCGGGGATGGAGTTGGCGACGGTGAACTGGAGATGGTGGCCGGGAT
>JAHFAP010000066.1 GCA_023250495.1 Deltaproteobacteria bacterium
TGGGGTGGGGAGCCTTGTTGCCGAGGGCGATATACTGGCCATCCCCGAGCATCTTGTCCATCCTCACATAGTCCAAAGGGGCCCCTTTCTCGCCATAGGTCAGTACGAATCTGACAAAGGTGATCGCCAACCCCGTCTCCCCTGTGGCGACACGATCGGCCGCAGGGACTATCGATTCCACGAAAATGGGTTTTGTCGCGGCCAAATCCCGAATGAATTTGTCCGCCTTGTCCTTCCCCATAATCTTATCTAAACTCGCAAGCCATTGGGTGGTAAGCGTGTGGTTGACGGGATCCGGCATGACTAATTTTCCCTTGTATTGAGGCTTAACGAGGTCCTCGAGCGATTTTGGCGCGTCGGCAGGTTTAATGACGCTTTTGTTATAAATGATCCCGTAGAGAACGTTACGATACCTCGGGCCGAGGTCGGGATCGATCGCGTCCTTGGAGAAACCCCTGGCCGACGGTGAGTTATATTTGGCAAAGGTTCCCTCCTGCTGCATAAGGCGCATATGGTCACCGGTGGTTAACACGACATCGAAGATCGGCTTCCCGGCGCGATACTCCGTTAGCGACCTGTCCATAACCTCAGTAGAAGAGCCTCTCCAGTAGTCCATCTGTATGCCGGTCTTTTTCTCGAAGGCCTTTTTGATCGCCTCCGCAGTAACCGTTTCGAGAGAGCCATAAGCCAAAACCTTACCCCCTTCTTTTTTCGCCGCTTCAATGAGTTTCGCATCCTGGCCGAAAGCGGAAGGGCCAAGAAAAGCGAACAGCCAAGCTACCAATAGCCCTATAAAGTTAGCCATGATCTCTAGCTCCTTTCCTGCCTTTAATGATCCTGGTCGGATGAATCCGCGCCGGTTCCTCGTTGGACTTATAGGGCGGCGTTCGGAATGAAGTCAAGAGTTTATATTCATGCCAAGGGAAAAGGGGAATCGGTGATGATCGACGGAATCTGGGTTCGCAATCTTGACAGACCGCCGCGCTCAGCGTTAGATGGGCAAGGAGAGGATAACAAATGATGGGATTGAATCTTAAGATCGCGGGAAAAGTCATTCAGATGATTTTCGTCGGCCTTGTTCTATGGACTGCTGCTTCGGCTTGGGCCCAGGAGAAAATCACCATCAGTTATTCGGCGCTGTCGCCGAGCGTAGTCTCTCTCTGGATTCCCCACGAAGAGGGATTTTTTAAGAAGTACGGGCTGAATGCGGAGATCATTTTGATCGAGAGCGGGAGTTTGACCTCGCAGGCGCTGGCGGCGGGAGAGATCGGCATAGCTCACAACGCCGGGGCCCCGGCGATTATCGCAAACGCCTCGGGTTCCGGTGAGACCATCATCATGGGGCTGATCAACGGGCTGGAATACAGCTTGGTAGGGACGGCGAAAGTCAAAGGCATGGAGGATCTCAAGGGCAAGAGGATCGGCGTGAGCCGCATCGGGAGCTCATCGCATGCCGCCGTCGCCATTGCGCTGGATCATTTCAAGATGGATCCTTCCAGAGATAAAATCACCTTTATCCAGGCCGGCACTATGACCACACGCGTAGCAAGCCTGAGAGCCGGCTCGATCGACGCTACGGTTGTCGATCCCTCGTTCGTTCCATTTCTCACGAGAGAAGGGTTCAAGGAGCTGGGCTACCTCGGAGAGATGGGAATCCCGTATGAGCACGAGGTCCTGGTGAGCACGCGCTCCTACCTGAAGCAGCATCGCGATCAGGCGCTGAAGGCGGTGAAGGCTGTCACTGAGGGGATCGCTTTTACCGCTCAGGATCGGAATGCAGCCGAGGTCAAGCGGGTGCTCAGTAAATACCTTAAGTTCGATGCCGCGAAAACCGAGGACGCCTATAAGGCCGTCAAGGGTTACGCGATCAGAGATCGCAAGCCTTATCCCACGATTGAAGGAGTCAACGCCCTGATCCGGTTTTTCGCCCGCTATAATCAAGCGGTAGCGAAAATCACTTATGCCAACGTGATCGATTCGACGCTGGTCGAAGAGCTGGACAAGAGCGGCTTCATCGACGCGCTCTACAAACAGGCAGAGGGAAAGTAAATTAAGGACGGCGCGTCCGGATTTGACAAAATTCAAATCTCCGTCGTATAGTCGGCGTTACTTTTGATTTTGGAGAGCGATTTCATGGTGCAGCGCGAATATCCCCCGAGCAGCGTCCATCTGGAAAGCGAGATGACGCCGGAGTACCGCGGCACGTTGCTCAAGCTTCTTGCCGACCAAGCCCGTGCCGAACTCTTGGCGTCTCACACCTACTCCAGGTGGGTGAGCCGAACCCCCGGACCCGAGGAAAAAATGCACTTGGCGGAAATCGCTCGCGAGGAGACGGAGCATTGGTACGGTACGGTCAAATTGCTCCAGGAACTCGGCGTCAGCCATCGAGATGCGCGCAGCTACGAATCCCGTCATTGGTTCTACGGCATCGTGCACCTTTTGATTCCGCGCTATAAGTGGCTGGATATCTTGATGCTGACCTTTCTGATCGACCGCGGGGCCTACCTTTTGGTTGAAGATTTTGCCCAGAGCAGTTACGCCCCCTGGGCGCGCTTTGCGCGCGGGGTTTTAGACGAAGAAGTGGGCCACGTGGACTTCGGCAATGATTTCGTGCGCAGCCAGGCCGAGAAGTTCGGTTCGCCGGCGGTGCAGCGCGCCCTTAACAAGTGGTGGCGGGTAGCCTTGAATATGTTTGGACCGCCGCGCACGGAGCGGACAGATCTCTACATTCGTCTCGGACTTAAATTCCGCAGCAACGAAGATCGCCGCCAAGCCTTCCGCTACGACTGCGAACAGCAGATCCTGGCGCTCGGCCTTAAGGTGCCCAAGCTCTACCGGGAGAGCTATCCCTTCCTATAAACCTGCGCGCGTTTGGGGCTGAGCTATGGGGCGTCTGGAGGGAAAGGATGCGCTGGTCACGGGCTCGGGGAGCGGCATCGGCAAGAGCATTGCGTTGCTTTTTGCGCGGGAGGGCGCGCGGGTCGCGGTGGCGGATCGCGACCGGGCCGCCGCCGAGCAGACTCTTGTCGAGATCCAGCAGCAAGGCGGCGGCGGATTGGCTTTGGTGGCTGATATCAGCAAGGCCGATTCGGTGGAGCAACTGCTGCTGGAAGTCGAGAGACAGTTTAAGACTCTTCATATCCTGGTGAACAATGCCGGCATTTCTCGGCGGCGCGCGTTCGAGGAGCTCGGCGAAGAAGATTGGGACGCCGTTTTGGCGACCAACCTGAAGGGCGCCGTTCTCTGCACCCGGAAAGCGCTCGCTCTCCTTAAAAAGCAGTCAGGCAGCAAGATCATCAATATCGCCTCCGTGGAGGCCTTTCGCCACGCGCGCAAGATGACCGCCTATGCCGCGAGCAAAGGCGCGCTTGCCAGCCTCTCGCGGAGTCTCGCGCTGGAATTGGCCCCTTATGATATTCATGTCAATTATATCTGTCCCGGCTTGATCCGGACCGAGATGACCCGTCCCTACTTGGCGCGGTGGATGTTTCGCAAATACATGCGGCACTGGACGCCTTTGCGTCGGGTAGGCGAGCCCGAAGATGTTGCAAGCGTAGCGCTCTTTCTCGCATCTTCCGACTCTGACTTTGTTACGGGTGAAGGGATTACCGTGGACGGCGGCCTGAGCTTGAGGCTTTTCTAACCGCCTGACCAAGAGAGCGATCTTTCCGCGTTGCGCGCCGAGATCTTCTGCTTCTTTCCCTTGGCTGATTCCCGGAAGCTTTTTCTTTTCTCCCATAGAAATGTTAAGCGTAAAGAGTCAGGAGGGGAAACTATGGCTAGGGTCATGGGCGCGATGATCGAGGAAGCGTCTCAGGAGATGCGGGAGGTTTTTGCGGAACAGGAGAAGCGCTATGGCTTTGTCACGAATACGGCGCGAGTCTACGCGCTGAGGCCGACGATCTATAAAGGAATCCAGGCGCTGGCCGCGGGCATAATCGCCTCGGGGCTGATCGAGCCTGAGCTGCGCCACCTGGTTTGCGTGAAAACGGCCGGTATCAACGGCTGCCCTTTCTGAATTGACATCAATGCATCCAGTGCGATGCAAAACGGAGCTTCTTCGGAAAAGATCGAGGCGTTGATGGGGGATTACCGCAAGAGCGCTCTGTTCACAATACGGGAGCGCCTGGCGCTGGAGTTGGCTGAGCGGATGACCCACACGAGGAAGCGAGTCACCGACAAGTTCTTCAAGCGGCTTCAGCAGCGCTTTACGGATGAAGAGCTGGTGGAGCTGGCGGCGGTGATCGCTCTCGAGAACTTCCGCAGCAAGTTCAATCCAGTCTTCGGCGTAGAGTCGCAGGGTTTCTGTCAACTGCCGGCTGTGAAGGCCGCTGCGTCCGCCGCCACGGATCGCTTCTCCCGGTGAGAGAATCCGGTTTTGTGGTGGACTGTAACAGTTGACTTGCTAGTGGTAGTCCGTTCGCACTTCGACGCGCTCTACAAATAAATGAGAGTATCAGAGGTGGTCTCTGAATATGGTCACTCCTCGCTCTTTCATTCTGATTCTTAGCCTGTCGTTTGTGGCGGCGTGCGGCCCGTCTGTTGCCTGGATAGATACCCACACCCATCTAGAAGCTGGACCCGGTACGGGTCCTCGTTCCGACCCTGCGGGGGTGGTGAGGGCGGCCTTGGCCATGATGGAGCGTCATGGGCTGCAAAAAATTCTCATCATGCCTCCTCCGTCTCCCCGCGAGCAACTCAGTAGTGATTACGAAGTGCTTTCCAAGATAGTGAAGGAGAATCCGGAACGCTTCGCCTTTCTTGGCGGGGGCAGGTCGCTCCAGCCTCTGATCCAGGAGGCAATTAGGCAAAAGGCTGTCACTCCGGAGATCCAGCGCAGGTTCGAGCAAAGAGCAGAAGAAATCATTAAAGCGGGGGGTGCGGGTTTCGGAGAAATGACAGCTCTGCACCTCTCTTTTGTATCAGGCCACCCCTTCGAAGAGGCTCCACCGGACCACCCGCTGTTTTCTCTTTTAGCTGATATCGCGGCACGCCACAACATACCCATTGATCTGCACATGGAGGCAGTCGTGCAGGATATTCTCTTGCCCAGCGGCTTCAGCAGCCCGCCAAATCCGAAAACCCTACGCGAAAACATAAGCGCCTTCGAACGGCTGCTGTCACACAACCGCGGCGCCCGCATTGTCTGGGCCCATATCGGCTGGGATAATACCGGACATATGGCGGTCCCGTTGCTGCGGCGACTGCTCGAAGCCCACCCCAATCTTTACATGAGCATAAAGATCGACCAGGTAACTCCAGGGCGGAGCCTCCCCGAAAATAATCCTCTGGACAGCTTTGGCAAACTTCGTCCAGAATGGCTGGAACTCATACGGTCCTTCCCAAACCGCTTTGTCATCGGCACCGACTCCATGTACGGCGTACCGCGCCAGGTTGATGCGGTGACCCAGGGGCCGTTAAGCTTGCTCGGACAGCTTCCGCCAGAACTCGCGCAAAAGGTTGGCTATGAGAATGTCATTCAGATTTACCACCTAAGGAAATGAATCTACAGCTTCAAACAAAACTTTAGGAATTTCTAAATAAGCTGCTGCTATTCAATATTTTTCCGCTGTTTGTGAAATCTGCAGGGAGATGTTAGAAACAACAGCGCCCCCGAAAAAAGGCTGAGCTAAGCGATGGCGATTCTGAAGGTCGAAGGGCTGGTTAAGGCGTACAAGGACCTAAAAGCCCTCGACGACGTCAGCTTCGAGTTCGGCAAAGGAATTCTCTCGATCCTAGGTCCTTCCGGGTGCGGGAAGACGACTCTGCTCAGGTGCATCGCCGGCCTGGAGGTTCCCGACGAAGGCTCCATCTACATCGACGACAAAATTCAAACCTCCATTCACGAGGCCATTTTGGTCCCGCCCTATTCCAGAGAGATCGGCTTCGTGTTTCAAAGCTACGCCCTTTGGCCGCACATGAGCGTGTATAAAAACGTCGCCTTCGGTCTTAAGCTCAGGAACATTCCGGAAAATGAGATCAGGAAGAAAGTAGAGTCCACATTGGATCTGGTCGGCCTGCCCAATCTCGGAGAGAGGTACCCATCTCAGCTTAGCGGGGGACAGCAGCAAAGGGTCGCCCTGGCCAGGAGCATCGCCATGGAGCCGCGTCTCATTCTTCTCGACGAGCCCCTCAGCAACCTGGACGCCAAATTGAGAGAGGAGATGAGGGTCGAGCTTAAAAAGCTGATTAAAAAGGTAGGAATCAGCGCTCTGTACGTGACCCATGACCAGGAAGAGGCCTTCGTGATATCCGACATCGTGATCGTTATGGACAAAGGCAAGATCCTCCAATACGCCACGCCTGACCAGATCTACAATAGGCCTGCAGATCAATTCGTAGCCTCATTCATTGGGCGCTCGGTGCTCGTAGAGGGAAAGATGCTCAAGGTGGAGAGCGAGCGCTGCCAGGTGACGGTTCCGGAATTCAACCATGCCACGATCATTTGCCACCGACCGGAAAACGCCGCTGCCGGCGCCGCTTGTAAATTGGTCATTCGAACCGGCGAGATCAGGCTGAACAGCAAAAGGTTCGATCATACGGAAAACGTACTGGAAGGTTCCATGAACAGCCGGGAGTATCGAGGGGGCTTAACGGATCACAGGATTCAGGTTGGCTCCAGGGAAATCGTCGTGACCTCCCACAAGTTTTGCCCCATGATCAATATCGAGGGTGACAACGAAAAGATATTTTTGCACATAGATCCATCCGCCATCAGTGTTATCGTCGATAGGCCGCAAGCCGTTCCACAGCAGGTCGGAGCCTGACCTCGGACTTTGGGAAGCTAGGGAGTAAGCCACGGTTAACTGGAAATTGGTCAAGCTGGCGTACAGGCAGGGGATCCTCATTCCGCTTTTCTCCAGCATCCTCGCAGGATCGCTGATCGTTACGCCGATCTTGATCGTGTTGTTCCGCAGCATTACCACGACGAGGCTGGGGGCTGCTGCCGGCTTCACCGTCGAGAACTACTTCAGGGTCTTTACCGATCCGCAAATCCTTCCCATGCTCAATAACTCCCTTCTCTACGCGGCAGGCGCCGCGGCGCTGGGAACAGGGCTGGGCGCATTACTGGGCTGGATTGTGGCGCGGACAAATACACCCGGGAAGGCGCTGGTCGAACTGATGCCGCTGTACCCAATGCTCATGCCCCCCATCATGAAAAACATCGCGTGGATTCTTTTGCTGGCGCCGAAGTCAGGAATCTTGAACGGTTTTCTGCATGAGAGTTTAGGGATTCAAGAGCAGGTCTTCAACGCCTTCTCTCTCCCCGCCATGATTTGGGTTTTTGGTCTTACGTGCGTTCCTTTGGGATATCTGTTCCTTCTCCCTGTCTTCCTCTCCTTTGACCCGTCCCTGGAGGAGAGCGCCTACATTGCCGGGAGCAGACCGATTCATACGACGCTGCGCATTACCTTCCCCCTCGCGGTACCCGCTTTTCTGTCTGCATTCGTGCTGAATTTTCTAAGAGGACTGCGTTCCTTTGAGACCCCGGTGCTCCAAGGCAGCCCCGGTGGAATCAACGTCTTTGTGGCCAAGGTCTATGATTCCATGTCGATAGAGTACAATCCCGGACTGGCCACGGCTTACAGCTCCGTTCTCATTTTGGTTTCGATCCTGGCGCTTGTATTTTATGTCAGGGCTACCCGCTTTTCTGAGAGATATGCGACGATAACGGGGAAAGGCTACAGTGTGAAAGTTATTGATATAGGGAAATGGAAATACGCCACGTTCCTGGCCGTCTTCGCCTATTTCCTCGTCGGCATAGCCATCCCTTTTGTGGTTCTCATAGTGGTCTCGTTAATTCCCTACTATGACTATGAGACCTTCATGAAATTCCCGGCGAATATAGATATCTCGAACTATTACAGGGTGCTCAAGCACCCAAGCTTCGTGAGCGGTCTCTACAACTCCCTTTTCCTCTCTCTCGCGATAGCGCTCACTACCGTCCTGGCTGGCATCGTCATGGCATTCACCATTTACAGAACCAAGATCTACGGGAGCAAGGTCTTTGAATTTATTGGAACGATGCCTCTAGCCTTTCCTCCGCTAGTCCTTTCACTGGGGCTCGTCCTTGCCCTTATCGGCACACCTGCATACAACACCCTGTGGGCGCTCGGAGTGGGCCTCTTCGTTGCCTATTTTCCCTATGCGCTCAGAAACGCGTCCGGTGCTATCGTCAACATTCATAAAGAGCTCGACGAGGCCGCTTGGGTTCACGGTGCCAGATGGAGGCATGTCTTCTTTAAAGTGACGCTTCCACTCCTAAAGCCGACTGTCGCAGGCGCTCTCTTCTACATTTTCATCGAGGCGATAAGAAATATAGACGTCGCTGTTTTGCTGGTGGCTCCTGGAACCGAGTACGGTCCTGTCACGCTCTTTGAATACTTCAGGGTCGGGCAGTGGGCGGAGGCCGCGGCCGGCGGAGTCATTTATCTTATCATTCTGATTCTGGCTGTCTCGATCGCGAAGTTTGTCTTCAAAATTAAATTCAGTCTGTGAGTTGGCGCGCGACAGGAAGGAGATTCTTCGCTGCGCTCAGAATGACACCCAGAGCCTTGTCATCCTGAACGAAGTGAAGGATCTGAGCGATGAGTCACTAATAAAGGGCTTGCAACCGGAGGCGGGTTACCGCTAATATGCGTCACACAACCGTTCCTACGAAAGGGGTATGATCATGGGGAGAAAAACTCTGCTGGCTGTAGCGGTCTCGATCCTCTCGGTTACAATCACCTTGGGCAGCGCTGCCCTGGCAGCCTCTGCGGCGGCTGACCCGTTCAACAAGGTCAGCAATGAACTTTACGCCAAGGCGAAGCAAGAGGGCGCGCTGGTCGTCTACTCGGTATGGGACGTCGAGCACATCGTCGCCATCCTCGGCGCCTTTTCCAAGCGCTACCCGGGGATAAAAACTAATTACTGGCAGGGAAGGAACCCGGAGATAGTCACAAGGGTTGTGACGGAGTTTCAGGCGGGTAGGGATAGCGTAGACGCGATCCTTTCCGATAACGCCCCACCGGTGATCAGGGCTGCGGGGGCGATCATGTCCTACGAAACGGTCCAGAAGGATTTCCTCGTTCTACATGACCCGACCATGCCTATTGTCAGCCTGCAGATCCAGGCCTTAACCTACAACACCAAGAAAATGAAGCGCGAGGATCTGCCAAAGAGCTGGGAGGATGTCGCCAATCCCAAGTATAAAGGGAATGTGGCCTTGGATGACCCGATGAGGGCAGGGCCATTGAGCACTCAGCTCGCGGCTCTCAAGGATCTTTGGAAGGACGATGCGAGATTTGCGCGCTTTGTCAAGGGACTTAAGGCACTCAACGTTCCAGTCCATAAAAGCACCAGCGCTATGTTTCGGCTGGTCATCTCCGGTGAATATGCCATAGCCATGCCTGCTCTGCTGCACGATGCCCTGACCGAGAAGGAAAAGGGCACACCTGTCGACCTGGTCGTGACGGCCCCTCCGATAGTTTTTCCCCGCTATGCGGGAATCTATGCCAAGGCGGCGCATCCGAACGCGGCGAAGCTTCTTACGGAATGGCTTATCTCCACGGAAGGACAGGCTGCGCTAGACTCTGTGGGCAGGGAGGCATCGCGGAAGGGCTTCCAGTCGAAGACTTCTATCGAAAACGCTTACCCCGCGGGCACCAAGCCGATCCCCGTGAACGACAAACTCTTTATGGAGGATCCGAAGAAGTGGCTCGACATCAACGTGAAGCTGCTCTGGGAAGGCTAAGAGGCGGCCGCGGCGGATAACGGCGGCTGTTTCTCCACTCGAGCGCGCAGTCGGGGATAAAACCGCAACGGGTTGTCGAAAAAGATCCGTCGTTTAATTTCGTCGCTGATATCTTTGCGCTGGATCAGAGTCGGGATGTCTCCCGTAAAGTCCCGCTGGTCCCTTTCGTGCGGATAATCGGATGCCCAGAGGATGATATCCGGCCTGACGGCTTGAGCCGCCAGAGGCAGCGCCGTCTCTCCGACTTCAGCAGCGAAGAAAATATTTCCCTGGCGCAGGTACTCGCTCGGCTTGAGCTTGCAGCGCGGCGAGTACTGGCCCTTTCGCTCAAGCTCCTCGTCCATCCGGTCCATCAGCCAAGGCACCCAGCCCATGCCGCACTCGAGGCAGCCGAAGCGGAGCTTTAGGAATAGCTCGAAGACACCTTCGAAGATCATGCTCACGAGCTGCCGCATCTGCGCGAACGGATGCTCCAGCGTGTGGGCTACGGTGAAATTGGCCGCGAGGTCGAGGCCGAGGTTAGGGGAGCTGAGACCTCCATGAGTAGAGATCGGCACGTCGAGCCGCTGGGCTTCTTCCCAAAGCGGATAGAACTCCGGGCCGCTGAAGAGTTTTCCTCCTATGGCCACGGCGGGTAGAACTGCGCCGACCATTCCCAATTCATTCACGCACCGGCGCAGCTCTTTGACCGCTTCCTGTACATCCTGCACCGGCAGGAGAGCCACTCCCACCAGACGCGGGCTCACGCGCATGAAGCGGTGATGGAGCCAATCGTTGTAGGCGCGCGCCAGGGCCACGGCCCAATCCCGGTCTTGAATGGCCGCGTGCGTCAACCCTTGAGTGGGGTAGAGAACGGTGAGCTCGATCCCGTTCTTATCCAGAAAAGCGAGCCAGTCCTGAGCGCTGGGTCCAGTGCCTCCTCCGGCCCAGCCGCCGGGCTTGCGCAGCGAGCGCAGGTAACCGTCCATCGTTAAGCCGGGCCAGAAAGAATAACTCCGATGCCATTCGAGATCCGCGTAAGGCGGGCCGATGTGCTCGCGGAGCTGATCGTCAAGTTCCATCACGTGGCCGTCAGCATCGATGATACGGTACTCAGACATAAACCCCTCCTTCATGCTTGCCCTGCCGGAAGTTCCAATTATCTTTTGGTCCGGTAGAGCGCGTCGATGAAACCGCTCTCGTCAAGCTCCTTAACAAAACTCATATCGGCGAAATCCTCCGGCCGGGCAGCGCGGGCCTTGGGATCCTTCTCGCCCAACTCGGCGAGCGCCTCTTTGATACCATCCAGAGGAGGGTAGGGCTTGGCCGGCACGAGGCGCGAGAAGAAGCGGTAGCTTTCCTCTACGGCCTCTGGATCGTTCACCTTGATATACTTCGCAATCACCCTTTTGCTGAAATCGCTCTGGCTCTTATAGACCTGGATTCCTTCGACCAACGCGCGCATGAATTTGCGCACGGTCTCACGTTTCTCTCGGATGAAGGTGGCGGTCGAAGAAATCGGCGTGGTAGGGTAGGCGCCACCGAAGTCTTCCGGCTCCGCGAGTATGTTGAGGCCGAATTTACGCGCCAGATTGGTGACCGGCGGCTGCGCGACCATGCCGGCCACCTGCTTGCTCTGGACCGCCGCCAGCCGGGTCGGTTGTCCTCCGGGGATTTGCAGGATAGCGACGTCGACGTCGGGCTTGAGACCCCACTTGATCAGGATCTTCCTGGTTGCGTAGTCCGAGTTTGAGCCGAAGCGGCTGACGGTGAGCTTCTTTCCCTTCAGATCCTCTGGCTTCTTAATGTCCGCGCTAACCACGAGGCTGTAAGCGAGAACGTTGGCGAGACCGGCAATCATCGTGACATCCGCGCCCCGCAAACGAGCAACGACCGGCGAGTTGCCGCCGATCTGCGCGATGGGAATATCTCCGGACATCAGCGCCTGCGTCGCTTTGGAGCCTCCGTCCAGGTAGATCAGAGTCACTTCCAGACCATTCTTTTCGAATAACCCGGCCTCTTTAGTGATCCACGGCACCGCCTGGGAGCCGGCGATAGCGCTCCAGCCGACGATGAGCTTTTCGCCACCAGCCCAGGCAGGGGAAAAGAAGAACACGCAGGCGAGCAGCGTAAGAAGAAAATTTCTAATCACGGATGTCCTGCACGAACCATTCCAGAGGGAGCGGATGGCCCAAGCCCTTCGCTTTGGCGAGTTCATAAGCCTTGCCTCCGACGGCGGCGAATTGCAGCCCCTGGGTTCCCTGGTTGTTGAGGAACGTGATCTGAGTGTCGCTGGTGCGGCCTTTCCAACTGCCGGCGATGATCTCCGGAACGGTGCCGATGTTGGGATTGTCGATCGCGCGGGAGGGAGCGAACGGAACTTTCTTTTTCTCATCGTCGGTGCCGGCGAAATAGGAAAACATGCCGTCGCTGCCGGAGATCGTCCCGGCCGGCGGCTTTTCCATCGTGAATGTCGAGTTTCCCAGCCGACCGATCAGGTCGGCGCGCTTGAGCACGTCTACCCCGGCTTCATTATTGCGCACGTTCGTCACATGCATGCCAGGCTCCAGCCACTCGGGCTTGATCACCGGAATGAGCGAGTCCGTGGTCATCGCCACGATGTCCGCGGCTTTGACCGCTTTTTGCGGAGCGTCCACCGGCTCGATCGAAACTCCGAGTTTGTCTTGCATCTCTCGGGCATAATTTTCCCGGTTGGCCTTAGTGGGACTGAAGACGCGAATCTTTTCGATGCGGCGCACCTGGCAGATCGCCTGGGCGTAGGTCCGCGCCATGCCGCCTGAGCCGAGCATGCCGAGGGTTTTGGAATTCGCTCTGGAGAGATATTTCGCGCCGAGGCCGGCGCATGCCCCGACCCGCATGTGCTGCAGATAACCGTCATTCATCAGGCACAGCGGCTCCGCGTTGCGCACGCTGAGGAGAAAGATCAGGCCGCAATAGCTTCCCCGCTTGATGCAGTATTTGTCCTCGGTCTGGTACTCTCCGTCTCTCTCCCACGCGAGCATGTCGGATTTCATGCGGATCGCGAAGACGCCGAGCTTTCTGGAAACTCCCTCCATCGTGCCCCAGCGATAGTAGTGCGGTTCCTGAGGAACATAGAAATCGATCCTCGGGCGATAGCCGGCGCGCTGCTCATTCAACTCTCTGTAGGCC